>JBATDL010000292.1:0-8969 GCA_049663445.1 Candidatus Competibacter sp. | reverse complement strand
TCGTCCGACTCCATGGTTTCTCGCAACGAATCACGGTCGGGGAGGATCCTATCCTCGGCCCGCCGGCCGCGCGGGCACCCACCGCCGATGGCCAGATCGAGCGCCCCGGCGACATCAAGGCCGGCCCGGTCAATGCTGGTCTGATCCTCACTGATGAGGGTCTTCAACATCGATGGAGCACCCTCAACCTTGCGGCGTGAGCGCCAGGATCAGATCGAAGTTCGCCGCCAGTTCGACCCCGTCTCGCTGAACAGGGCCGAAGTCGGCCAATACCAGTGATCGCCGTTCCGAGGGAATCCGGTCAAACAGGCAGTCGCCGGCGTTCCGGGGCTCGCCCCGGACGTAGAGTTGGGTTATGAAGGAAGGGCGGCTC
The DNA here is from genome assembly GCA_049663445.1 of Candidatus Competibacter sp. GTDB lineage: Bacteria > Pseudomonadota > Gammaproteobacteria > Competibacterales > Competibacteraceae > Competibacter. Next base: position 8,596 of record JBATDL010000292.1, on the reverse strand, counting down.
GCCCGGAGGAAACACCGCGAGGTGAATATGGGGGGTGCGACCGGGATAGGGGACCGGCTGGATGGTGCGAAAGCGGTAGCGGCCTTCGGCGTCGAGTAGGCGGCAAGAAGCAACTCATTGGCAGTACCGAGTTTGGACGTTAACCAGTGCGGAAGGCTCATCGCCAATGTGGTGATCGCCTACCATTCGATCCTGCTCTCGATGTTGCTCGAACGGTATCGGGCGACGGACAACCAGAAGGCGCTGACCTTGCTCAAGAAAATCTCGCCCGTGGCATGGCAGCACATCTACTTCCTGGGGAGCCGTTTGCGCAGTCTCTAACCCACTGAATTGCAGGGTTCTACGAGATCGGCGGATTTTCCTTTACCCCACGGCCGTAGGCAGGATCAATGACTTAGCGCCTGCCCTGGCGGGGAGGACAGAAAATCCACCCCAAGGGCGGTGGAGGGGATGAAAAAGGGTGGCCACCAAGGGATCATTGTCGTTGACGAGACGACCCTCAGAGAGGAAGCCCCATGGCGGCCATGACACCAACGAACCTGTTTTCTTGGGATGCGGTCGAGGCGCGCAGCGACCTCGATCGGCTCAAACTGGTGCTCGATCCTCTCCCCGACGAGCGCTTGGTGCAATACCTTGAGGTCATGCGCAGCCACGGGCGCGATGACTACCCGGTGCGCGCGATGTGGAATGCACTGCTCGCCGGCATCGTCTTCCAGCATGAGAGCCTGGAGTCGCTGTGGCGCGAGCTCGCGCGCAATCCGAGCCTGATGGACGCCTGCGGCTTCGACCCCCTGCCGATTCAGCGCAAGCCCCAGCCCCAGGTTGTCATCGATGCCAAGACGGGCGTCTCGCGCCTTGAGTACCCGCCGATGCCCGAGCCGGTGCGCGCCGTGCCTGCGAGCGGGAACATGTCGCGGTTCTTGGCCCACCTCATCGAGTTGGAAGAGACGCTCGGGATGATCAGCGAGATGACCGTGGTCTTGCGCGAGCAGCTCATGGCCGTGCTGCCCGACTTCGGTAAGCACCTCGGCTTCGACGGCACCGACATCGCCAGCCACAGCACCGGCCAGAAGGCGCGCACCAGCGGCCAGACCTCCGACCCCGATGCCGATGGGGGCCATCACGAAACCCGGGGTGTCGATGCCCGCACCGGCAAGGCCTGGAACAAGATCAAGCGCTGGTTCGGCTATGGGCTGCATCTGATCGCCGATCCCCGCTACGAGATCCCCGTGGCGTTCGCGCTCACGCCCGCCTCGGTGTCCGAACAGCCCCCCCTGCGCGCGATGACCCGCGCGACCTTCACCGAGACTCCGGAGCTGGCTGAACGCTGCCGGGACTTCAGGGCCGACCAGGGGCTCGACAGCGCCGAGACCAAGGCGCTGCTGTGGGATGACTAGCGCATCCGTCCGCTGATCGATACCCGTGAGCTCTGGCGCGAGGAGAAAAGCCTCCCCGACTACGACCCGTCCACGCCGATCACCCGCCCGCTCGATCCCGAGCGGGCCGATACCATTGTGCATACCGAGAAGGGCTCTCTGCACTGCGTCTGTCCGGTGACGCACGAACAACGCGACCTGGCCTTTCAGGGCTTCGAGGCCGATCGCAACACGCTCACATTTCGCTGCCCGGCCGCCGCCTACGGCCTGGAGTGCCAAGGCCCGGCCGAGTGCCATCGCGCCGGCGGGGTGAATCCAGGGGAGTACGGGCGCATCGTACGCGTCAAGCTCGACGAACACGACCGGCGCATCTTCGTGCCCACCCCGCACGGCAGCCCGAGCTGGCAGCGCGGCTACCATCGCCGCAGCGCCTTGGAGCGCATCAACAACCGCATCGACCGCCACTTCGGCTTCGAACAGCACTTCATCCGCGGCATCGCCAAGATGACCACCCGCGTCGGCTTGGCCATCGCGGTGATGATGACTATGGCGCTGGGCCACATCCAACAGAGCCGACCCGCGCAGAGACGCTCGTTGGTCCAGCCGATTCCGGCGACCGGCTAGCCCCGCACCGGCTCAAGCACGCCGTCATTGATCGGGGCGAAGCGCCCGAGGCCCGCGCTCGTCTGCCGCTTTCCAGCAATAAGAATAATTCGCATCCATGGCGTCTGCCGGTGCTCCCGAGCGCTCTCGCGACCCCTTGGCGCCGCTCCGTCTGCCGAGCAACTCGCGGGCAGCAAGCCCCGGGGCGGCCGTAAACCGGGACAGCGCAGATGTCTCCTATTTAAGATATATTTATATTGATATAAACTGTCTTCCATGAACGGGAACGAGGTCATCAAGAAACTGCAAGCCGCCGGTTGGAAACTGGATCGAATCAACGGTAGCCATCACGTCATGATGAAAGGCGGCAAAATGGTTCCGGTCCCCGTTCACGGCAAGCGCGATCTCGGTCCGGGTTTGGTCGCTTCCATCGCCCGGCAAACCGACGTCACATTGAAGTAGGAGGACATTGAAACCATGGACATTCGTTACCCGGCCACGATGGAACCCCAAGAGAACGGCGCGCTTTTGGTGCGCTTCGTCGATCTGGACGACACGTTCACGGAAGGCGACACGCTGGATGAAGCCCTATTCAACGCCGCTGAAGTGCTGTCGGCCATGCTGGGGTGTCGGTTGGATCACGATCTGCCCGTTCCCGACCCCTCCCCCGCCGGTGAAGGCCTGGTTTTGATCGCCCCGGACGCTCGGACGCAGGCGGCCTTGCTAATCCGCCGGGCGCGCGGAGAACGGTCCCTGGCCGAACTGGCCCGCGCGCTGGAAACCTCCTGGCCCTCGGCGCAACGGCTGGAGAATCCCCGCCACTCCCCGACCCTGCGTCAACTGGAAAAGGCGGCGGCGGCCCTCGGCAAACGCCTGGTGCTGGCGCTGGAGTGATTGGGCGTCCGGTTCAATTCCCTCGAATTCGAGGGAACGGCACTGAGCTTAAATCACTAGAGATACCGGTGCATCCGATGGTTTGGCGCGTTTTTACTGGAGCGATGAAAACACCGACGACACCCATTTGCCCGACCTACGGTTCCGCTGACACCACGGGCCACGGTCACGACGAGACCGTTCACAACGGGACCCGAAGCCTCCGCGCCTGCACGGCCTGTGGGGAAGTTTTCTCGGAGACCACGGGTACCCCCCATGCACGGCCTCAAGACGCCGATCAGCCAGGTGGTGACGGCGCTGCGGTTGCGGGGAGAAGAGCTGGGGCCGCGGGCGACGGCGCGGATTCTGGGTACCCACAAGAACACGATTGCCGAGTGGGAACGCCGTTTTGCGGGGATGAAACCCACCTTGATGTTCTATGGTTTGTGCCATGCCTTCATCCCATTGACGTTTGAAGAGGATGAGATTGACACGGGGGTCGGTCAACGGGTCGACCCCGTGGAATCGACTGGCTGGACGGCCATCATCCTGGAACGGGCCAGTCGGTTTCTGGTGGAACAGCAGTGCGGCCGCAAGGACGCCACGCTGTTTAAAAAGGTGATGAGATCGGACGCCTCCCATGTCCAGCGCACCCAGAACACGACCTTTCTCTCCGATGGGGAGCGCCGTCATAGCCACGCCTTGTTTGAACTCTATGCCCAGACGGTGCGGACCGGAAAGCGGGGCCGGCCCCGCGCCAGACCTTGCCAAAAGGCGGTCGGGTACGCATCAAAAACAAAGGCAGTCAACGGCATCGGCGCGGTCCCAAGCGCCCGAAATATCAAGCACCCCAACCCGAACATCCCGACACCCCGGGAGGCTTTCCCGATGCGGCCTGGCGCTGCGCCACCTCCACCGGGTTATAGGCGAGGATGAAAGCGATGGCGGGTTCTTCCTCCCAGGCCGCCACCAGCGCCAGCCAGCCCAGCAGGGCGAGCAAGCAGCAGGCCGGGTTTCACGGCGGCGGTTCCTCCCCGGCCAGCCCGGCGGCGTTGACTCGGAACTCGGTCAAGCCCAGTCTGGCCAGACACCGCGCCACCGCATCCAGGATGGCGAAGGCCCGCGCCCCGCCGCGTTGCCGCTCCAGCGCCTCGACCCGCTCACCGTGCCGGTTGGCGTAGCTCACCCGCACCGTCCAGCCATCCGCTGCCGCGTCATGAAAAACCTCGACCTCGCGCATCGCGCCCGCCTCGATCAGCACCTTCAGCTTGGGAGCTTGCATCCATCAAGTTTAGTGTTTTGAGGGTTCGATTCAAGAATAAATGGATATTCGTCGCTTTTTTGGCCAACTCGGAGAACTACGCTAACCCTGTGTGGGGATTGGAGGTAATGGCGGGTGTGAGGCTAACCATCCACAGGAACGGTGGATAACCCACCGTGGGTGCTATCCTTCGCGGCTTTATCAAGCTGCTGGAGGCGCCCCATGACTTCTATCCGCCCTACCTTGCCCTGCCCTGCCCTGGTTCCCCACGATCCTCTTGCTGGCGTTTTTTGAAGATCGCGCTATCCGTGTCGCCATCCAACACAACAGGGTCTCCGTACTCCGGGTACTACTACCCAGATGACTGCGATTCCGCACGCTAAGCAGTCAGGACCATGTCCGTGGTGGGTTACGGACCTTGGTGCGGAAATACCCATGTTTCGTCGGTCGACCATCGCTTATACTGCACTTGCACAATCACAGTGATCGCAGTCGCCGCTCGTATCTACACCCAGGAGTGAGCCCCGATGAAACCCGCTTATCGCCCGTTACCCTTGCACCGGCTAGACCGGGGAATCCGCCATGCTCGACCCAAGCAGCAGTTACCCTGGCGCATCACCGCCGACGATCCCGCCTTGTCGGTGATGACCGACCTCTGCCAAGTGGCCGCCGTCACCACCGAGCTATCGACCCCGCTCGGCCAGGGGTTGGACATCATGATCAAGCGTGGCGTACGCGTCCTATTGGTCGTCGATGCCGACGATCACATTCTCGGCTTGGTGACCAGCCGCGATATTGACGGCGAAAAAGTCCATCGGATTCTCGCCAAGGCCGGCTGCGCCCGCGAGGACTTGCTCGTCTCCGATGTCATGACCCTCCGAGCGAAACTGGAGGTGCTGATGATGGAAGACCTATTGACCGCGCGGGTGGGCGACATCATCGCGACCCTGCGGCAGGTCAATCGTCAGCACGCCCTGGTGTTGGAAATCGATCCCGAAACCGAAATACCGACGGTGCGCGGCCTCTTCTCGCTCTCGGAGATTGGCTTGCGGCTGGGGTTGAACATCAGTCCATCGCGGCAGCCGACTACCTATGCCGAGTTGGAGAAGGCGGGGGTCGTCCTGTGACCGCCACCTCGGTGACCCGCGCCAATCGACCCTGTCGGTGATGCTTCGGCGATCTGTTTGCGGTGCCTTTCTCCGGTCGGGTGCGCGGCAATTTGGCCCAGTGGGAGCGAAGTGAACCGCCCCGGGTTTTGAGGAGGCTTCGACTCTTGAGAGCATGAAGCCATGCACAGCAAGAAACCCACCCCGAAGTATTCCCTCGAAGTGCGCGAACGCGCGGTGCGTATGGTGCAAGAGCACCGTGGCGAGTATCCCTCGCGGTGGGCGGCCATCGAGTCGATGGCCCCAAAGATTGGCTGCGCTCCGCAAACCCTGCATGACGGGGTTCGCAAGCACGAGATCGACACTGGCCTGCGGGATGGCGTCACCCGTAACGAACGGGAGCGGCGCAAAGCCTTGGAACGCGAGGTCAAGGAACTGCGCAAGGCCAATGAGATTCTGAAGCTGGCGAGTTGTTTATATACTATTGAATTAGTTTAATATTAACTCTAATAGACCCAATCAATGGCGCAATTCTTGGTTGAAAATCCATGCAACTTTCATTTCTTCTTGACGCTTTTCTTCAATTCATCCCTCACCGACTGTCGTCAACCACCTTCCCGCTGTCACCCAAGGCGTTTATTCGTCAGTGCAAGCTCACGCTGCCCAGCCTGATCGTTCTCCTGCTGTCCCTGACGGCCAGTGGCAAGAGTCAAGGCGTCGACGGCAAGGTGGGGGCCTTTTTCCGCCAGGCGCGGCGGAGCGGCTTATGGCCTGACGCAGACGCCGTCCACCGGAGCACGGTCACCAAAACGCGGGCCAAGCTCTCCTGGACGGCCTTTGAACACCTGCACCACGATGCGGTGCGCCTCGCTTATGAGGTCTGGCCGACCCGGGAGGAGCACATGTGGCAGGGCCTTTCGGTGTTCGCCATCGATGGCTCCAAATACCCCCTCCCGGCCTCCGACGCCTTGCGCTGGGCCTTCGATCCCGACAGCGGGCTGGATCACCCCGGCAAAGGCCATGATCCCCACTGCTGGGTGTCCACTGCTTACGACGTCTTTCGCCGCCTGCCGGTGGCCCGTACCGTCCAACCGATGGCGCACGCCAACAAACGCGACGAGGTCAAGACCCTGTTGCCGCACATTCCCAGCGGTGGCGTCTTGCTTGTTGGATCGGGGCTATCCCAGCGACGAACTCATCGCCTACCTCCAGCGCCATTATCAGGGCTACTGGCTCATTCGCTGTCCCGCTTCCGCCACCTTTCCCGCTGTCGACGCCTTCGTGCAATCCGGCCGGGCGCCGGCGGTGATCACCCTCCAGACGTCTCATGCCGAACCGATCCGGCGGCGTGCCCTACGGCTGACCCGTCCCGATGGGGAACGCTCCGTCCTCCTCACCAACCTGGAGGATCCAGCGCGCTTTCCCGCCCCGGCAGTCATCGATCTGTACTTTCGCCGCTGGGCGGTGGAAGTTCATTACCGCGACGAGAAAACCTCCCTCGACATCGAAACCTTCCATAGTCAAACCGAAAATGGCATTCGTCAGGAGCGCTTCGCCATCCTGATCATGGCCGTCATCGCCCGAACCGTCATGGTCCTCATCACCGACCCCGATCATCCCGCCGGTGTGGAACCGCAATTCAAGCATGCCATGATCACGCTCGCGAGCGAGGCTGCCATCCTGACACCCCCCCAGTGTCCCGAGCTGGCTTTGCGCATCTTTGACGAACTCCTGCGAGAAATCACCCGCGTTCGCTACTACCGGCCCCAAACAAGCCGGCCCTCGCCCCCGCGTGTCTCCAAAAAACCCGTCAACAAATGGCAACTCGATAAAACCAAACGGCTGATGAACTGTTAATTCAATAGTATTGCCTCCGGGCCGGACCCGTATCTCATGTCAGGATGGATTGCCGTAAGCGGCCATGAAGACGGTGACAGCCTGCTGTACCGATGTTTTGATTTCTTCCTCGGTGACTACATCCTGTACGTATAGGAGACAACGTCTGAGTAATTTGGCATCCAGCAAACCGTACAGATGCCAAGCCGCCATGGACGCATCGGCCTCGCGAAGTTTCCCCTCGATCATGGCGGCGCGCAGAAAATCGGAAAGCAGTTTATGGCTCCGTTGCGTCCCACGCTCATAAGCGATCCGCCCGAGATCGGATCGCTTGGCTTCCGCGAAGATCAAACGCCTCACCTCGATCGCGCAGGGAGAGTAAATACTCCTGAGAAGTCCCTCGCCAAAGGTCGTTAATGCTGCGGACAGGTGGGAGTTGCCAGGATCAAGGAACGCGTGGGTCGCTTCAAATTCGGTTTCAATCGCGCTGAAGACGACCTCGAAAAACAACTCTTCCTTAGACGAGAAGTAGTTGTAGAGCGTGGCTTTCGAACCGCCGACGCGCGCGCGAATTGCATCCATTGAGGCCCTCTCGAAGCCCAATTCTTGGAAGGTTTGCGCTGCAACATCAAGGATTTTCTGTCTTTTTATCTTACATCTTGTTCTCATGCCCGGATAAACTCCTTTTAATGTACTATCAAGTACAGTTTAGCTTGACAAAGCCGTTTTGTAAAAATAAACTGTACCGGACAGTTCAATATTGGAGAGCACTCATGAACTCGAACAAATTTGTGATTGTAGCTCCAGTTGCTGCTGAGGCCGGTGCCTAGGCGGAACACCGTTCCTTCCCGCGTGACCTGGTCAACATCACCAAGGCGGCGGTCGTTTACGTAGTCACCGATGGGGCCTTGCTAGGAATAGTGCTGCCTCATGACGTGTGACCTCTTCGTCGAAAATCCAAGTCGGCAACCCGCGTAGCGGAATGCACCGATGACTCGAATTGAAATCGACAACGCCGTTGTTTATCTGCGCCAGCACAGCGCCAACATTTGAAGGAGCACGCATCATGTTAAGTCTTGTGGATATTCTGGGGTTTATTGAGATGTATGAAGCCCTACAACCCGAACCCCCGCCGGTATCGAAAACACCCGCTGCATTGACCGCCCCTGCGGAACTTACCTCAGCCTTGGGACGCCCCAAGCGCACGCGCGGGATCATTCGCTCACCTTCCGTTTGATTGGTTCCGCCGGGAACACGGACCCGTTGCGGGCTTGCATTCCGCCTCGTAAGCGTTGACGGAGTGCAACCCCGCTGGCTTGGGGTCTGCTCGGGATGATTGTCAGACCCCGTGGTGGTGTCGCCGCCGTCCGAGACCGTGCTCGACGTGCCCGACGCGGCCCGGACATAGAACGAGGTGTGTTCCATCACCCGGCGCAAGGCGCCGGGCGGTTGGTAGGCGGCCGTGGCGTGGCGCCACCACCACCGGGTTGTAAGCCAAGATGAAGGCGATGGCGGGTTCTTCCTCCCAGGCCGCCGCCAGC
>JBATDL010000291.1:0-4826 GCA_049663445.1 Candidatus Competibacter sp. | reverse complement strand
GGCTACTGGTCCTGGGCCGGGGTGAGGATGCCGTAGGCCTCTTTATCGACGGTCTGCCTCAACCTGCAAGCACTCGCCAAACGCTCCCTCGACTGCCCCCATTACCGACCGTATTGCGACCCCACATTGCCGGGGGCTACATGCAGGATGATCAAACCTGGCTGGAGTTCGACCACCGGAGCTTCTTCCAAACCTTGGGCGAACAAGCCGCTGGAATGTCCTGATTCCGGCCAGAACGGGCCTGGAGCGGTACGATTTAGAACGTGTGTCGATAGAACAATCGAATAAACCAAAGGGAGGTACCCCGCATGCACATACAAAATGACTCCGTCGCCCGGACCGGCGCGGCAGGCCGGCAAAGGCTGAAGGGTGGAATGGCGCTGGGGCTTTTGCTGAGCTTGTGCGCGGCCACGTCCTGGAGCTGGGCCGAGGATGTCGGCATCACCAGCAATGCCATCCGCATCGGCGCCACCCTTCCCCTGGAAGGGGATTTCAAAGTGTACGGCCTGTCGATGAAACGCGGGATGGATGCGGCGCTGGCTGACCAAACGGTGCAGAAACACCGTATCGAATTCATCGCGATCAACGACTTCTATAACCCCGTTGAAGCAGTTAAGGCTGCCACGCAATTGATCGAAAAAGGGATCTTTGCGATGGTCAACAGCTTCGGCTCGCCGACCACCAAGGCGGTGCTGCCGCTGCTGGCCGAAAATAAAGTACCCGCTTTCGGCTTCTACACCGGCGCGGCCTTTACCGGACCGGGTGACGTGTTGAACTTCCGAGCCAGCTACGCCAAGGAGGTGGAAGCTGTGGTGGACGCGGCGATAGCGGCAGGCATCAAACCGACCGAAGTGTGCGCCTACGCCCAGAACGACGCCTACGGCATGGCCGGCGTCCGGGGATTCCGCGCGGCGCTGGCCAAACAGCCCGGCACTGAATCCATTGTCGCCAAGGTGGACCAGATCCTGAACATGCCGGAGGATAACCCCGAGCGCAACAACATCGGCCCGGTCGGCGTTTACCAGCGCGATACCGTCAGCGCGCGATCCGGCTATCTCTCGTTGAAAAAATGGGAAACCGACACCGGCAACCGCTGCCGGTTGGTGGCCACCACCGCAGTTTACGACCCAGCCGCCACCTTCATGGGATACGCCCGCCTCAAAGGTGAAACCTGGATCTTCAGCTCGCCATCGCCGGCGGGGGGCACGCGGCTGACAACCTTGCTCAAGGAATACGGCCTTCGGGACCAGGTGATCGGCACCCAGATCGTGCCGGCGCTCGACTCGTCATTGCCGGTAGTCGCGGAAGCCCGCAAGGCATTGGGCGAGGACCTGAATTACGAATCGTTGGAAAGCTATATCGTCGGCAAGCTGTTCCTGGCGATCCTGCGGGCCATCGACGGACCGCTGACCCGAGAGAATTTTCTCAAGGCCGCGCGCCGCCAACCCTATGACATCGGCGGTGTTCGGGTGGATTTCACCACTGACAATCAAGGCTCCGATTTCGTCTTGATCACCTACCTGCGGGACGGCCAATTCACGGTTATCACACCGTCAGAACTGGCAACGCTATTCAAGTAGTGATTTCCATCGCGCCGGAGGCCACGGTGCAATGGACCCAAAATGAAAATCAACGAAGCCGCCAGTCACGAACCGAGAATGCGCCAAGCGACCGGTTGGATCTGACGGGGTTTGATCACCGAACTGAGGAAAAAACTGTCATGGGCGGTCAGAAAATCAACGCGCGTTTGACTCTTACGATCATCGCGCAACTCGTGATCCTGGTATCGATCGGGCTCGTCGCCTACTTCGGTATGAATCGCATCGGCAACGCCGTGGGCCAGATCAACCAATCCGTGAACGAGCAGGTGAACCTGGGCCGACTGGGCGAAACCTTGCGTACCGAACTATTGGCGACAGCCAACAGCGTGGCCCGCGGTACCAGCACCTGGGAACAGGCGAACACCGAACTGCCGGTCGCCAAGACCAAGTTCGAAGAAGGGTTGAAAACCTATTTCGACGCATTGAACCCCAGCAACAGGGAACAGGTGCAAACTCAGTACAAAGCCAGCCTCGACGGCATCAATGAAATATTCACCGAACTGGAGCGGCTGTTCGGTAACCGCGACCGCGGCCAGTTGAATCTATTCGTCAGTAACGATCTCGACGCGCTGGTCGATCCCTTTTTCACTAATCTGTTGGCCAGCCTGGATCGAACCCAGGAGCGCTCTTCGCAAGATTTGCAAACGGCGCGCAGCACCGGCAACACCTTTACCTGGTTGATCGTGGTGCTCGGGCTGGTCGGTATCGGATTCTCCTTCTTCATGGGTACCGCCACCTACCGCGCCATCACCAATCCCTTGAACCAGATAATGGAAACCGTGCAGCAGGTGGGCCAAGGGAACTACGCTGCCCGCACCAACCTGGCCGGTGCCGATGAACTGTCGGAACTGGGCCAAGCTTTCGACCAAATGTTGAACGAGCGGGTCAACGCGCTGGTGGAAGCGGAACACGAGAACGAACAACTCAACGACTCCATCATCAACCTGCTGCAAGCGGTGTCCCTGCTCAGCCAGAGGGACCTGACCATCAAGATACCGGTCACCGAGGACATAACCGGGCCGGTGGCGGACGCCTTGAACCTGCTCACCAACGAAACCGCCATGGTGTTGCAGGACGTGACCCGTATCTCCGAAGAAGTGGCAACTGCGTCCGATAAAGTGAAAACTCAGTCCGATGCGGTGATCATCGTGGCTGAAAACGAGCGGCTGGCCGTGGTGCAAACCTCCGCCGACCTGGTCGCCGCGTCCGAAACCATGAAACAAATCGCCCAACTGGCGCAGGAGTGCAACATCACGGCTGCAACGACCATCAAGACTACCCAGGCCGCGCTGCAGGCAGTGACTAGCACCGTCAGCGGCATCAACAGCACCCGCGACACCATCCGTGAAACGGAAAAACGCATCAAGCGACTGGGCGAGCGGTCCCAAGAGATCAGCGGTGTGGTGAACCTGATCAACACCATCGCTGAGCGCACCCATATCCTGGCGCTGAATGCCAGCATGCACGCGGCATCGGCCGGTGAAGCGGGCCGAGGCTTCGCGGTCGTGGCCGACGAAGTACAGCGACTGGCGGAAAACGCCCGCGAGGCGACTTCGCAAATCGCCACCCTGGTCAGCAACATCCAGATCGAAACGGCGGACACGGTGAATGCGATGAACACCGCCATCAGCCAGGTGGTGGACGGCAGCCGGCTGGCGGAACAGGCCGGCGAGCAAATGCAGCGTACCCAGGAAACCACCACCGAGCTGGTGGCTGCCGTGCAGCAAATCGCCTCCCGCTCGCAGGAGCAGGCGCGGGTTAGCAACGAACTGGTGGGACGTGCCGAACAGATTCAAGCTGGCACCCAGCAAACCAGCCAACAGTTGCTGGAACAGACGGTGCAGACCACCAATCTGGTGGAATACGCCAAAAACCTGTTGACCTCCGTGCGTCTGTTCCGGCTGCCGGCCTAAGGGCAACCCCATGCCCGCCGCCAAAATGGCTGCCGCCGGGTTGCTGCTGCTTGCGAGAGGAGTTGAGCGCTGATGCTGCTGGTATCGGAAGAAAGCGTTGCGGTGTTGGAAGCCGAGGTCGCCGAAGCGCTCGGTATTTTGGAAGGGTTGCCTGCGGAAAACGACGGAGCCGATCAGGACGAGATCGCCGCAGTGATCCGCCGTTATGCCGGACAGGTGGAACGAATCGGTTTAGCGGCCGGCGAGGCCGGTTTCTCTGGGCTACAGGATGCCTGCCTGCTATTTCAGGAAAATCTGACGGCTTTAAACGCCCGTGGCCAAGGGCTCAGCGACACCGAACGGGAACGGTTGGAGGAATGGCCGATACTGGTCATTGGCTATCTGATGTCTCCAAATGATCCGGAGGCTAGCGAGGCATTGCTCGACCACCTGCAAAGCCCGGTTTGGCGCGCGCCGCTGCCGGTGGAAGAAGCCAATGTGTTGCGCGGCCTGCTGATACCGGCCGAGTTGGCAGCGGGGCAGGAAGAATCGGGCGCAGCGCCGGAACCCTCGACCGAGCCTGCGGAGCTTACCGAGCCCACCGCTATTATAACGGAAGAAGCAGAAGCAAACTCCCTTCAGGCGGAACCCTGCGTTCCCCCCTTCCTCCCAACATCTTTCCGCGAAGAAGAGGCGGAACCGGCCATCGATGGCTCCGCACAAGATCTCTCCCTTCAAGCAGGAGAAGGCTGGGACCAAAAGTCCGAGGGGGTGGCGCCCGAAGTTCTTCCCATGGAACAGCCGGATTTCCCCACCGCACCACCGCCGACGCCAGCCAGCGAGCCGGCGATTTCGGCTGTGGTGGAACTTCACTCCGATACCGCTCATACCACAACCACTCTCCCAGCGGCGGAATCACAACCGGCTATCGAAGTCATACCGGAAACTCTTACCACAACCGTAGAGGAAACAACGCCCGCCGCAACGACCGAACCTGTGCAAGAGATTCCTGTGGCAACCCCGTCGGAATCGCTCGAGGTTGCGGCTGAACTCATCGAGCAGGAACTGGAGCTTTCTGTTGCAGCCGTCAGTGACACACAACCGACAGCCCCTATGGAAGAAACAGCTTCCGCTGCGGAAGCGGTGGAAGCGGCTGAGGCGGCTGAGGCGGCTGAGGCGGCTGAGGCGGCTGAGGCGGAAAATCCAGCGACATCGTTCGCACAAGACACCGCCCAGCAGGAACTATTGGCGATCCTTTGCGAGGAAATTGCGCAGATTGCCGAAGCCACCACTGAAACCCTGGCCGTAGTCTCGGCCGCCGACAGCACACCCG
>JBATDL010000290.1:0-2414 GCA_049663445.1 Candidatus Competibacter sp. | reverse complement strand
TTCCTGAACATCGCCGCGCGATGCCTCCGCTCGATCCTTCAGAAATTCGCTATAGCGGCGCATCACCTCGCCGTGGACATCGCCCAGCGCGGTGCGGAACTCGAACAGCGACTGCGGATGAGGCACTTCGCGGTCGGTTTCCCCAACCTGGGGCAACGCCGCCAGCGGCAGACGGTAACCCATCGGCGAGTCGCCGGGGATGAGATACAAATGTTCGCGCCGCAGCGCCCATGGTCCGCTCATCCATCGCCCGCCATCCGGCGCTTCGTGCCAACGAATCGGCAGCGTATAACCGGTAATAGCGTTCAAACCCCGCTCCAGCAGGATCGCCAGCCGCCGGCGCTCTTCATCGTCCTTGAGGTCATATTTCAACGGATCGACATTGACCGGCAGGGTGCGTTCCTTCCATAGGTAGTAATACACATCCTCGTAGCCAGGAATCAGGCGCTCGGCGCTCACACCCAGACGCCGGGTCAGTTCCTGCGCGAAGGTCAGCGCCTGCTCCGGGCCAAATCCTTGCGGCGTTTCGTCATCGGCGATCCAGCGCGGGTCCTGCCACAGCGGCAGGCCATCGCTGCGCCAGTAGCAGGACAGCGCCCAGCGCGGCAACGATTCACCCGGATACCATTTACCCTGGCTGTAATGCAGGAAACCATTGGGCGCAAAGCGGTCGCGCAGTTTCTTCAACAACCGGCCGGCCAACATGCGCTTGGTCGGCCCTACCGCCGCAATCGTCCATTCCGCCCCATCCATGTCGTCGATGGACACAAAGGTCGGCTCGCCGCCCATGGTCAGCCGCACGTCGCCCGACCGCAATTTCGCGTCCACGTCGTGGCCCAGCGCCTCGATGGTCTGCCATTGCTCCTCGGTATAGGGCTTGGTGACGCGCGGATCCTCGTGGATACGGGTCACTTTCATATCGAAACCGAATTCCGTTTCGCACGGGTCGGTGCAACCGGTGACCGGCGCGGCGCTGGGCGGGGTCGGGGTGCAGGCCAGCGGGATGTGACCCTCGCCAGCGAGCAGGCCGGAGGTCGGGTCCAACCCGATCCAGCCCGCGCCCGGCACGAATACCTCGGCCCAGGCGTGTAAGTCGGTGAAATCGACCTCGGTGCCGGAAGGGCCATCCAGCGACTTGATGTCGGCGGTCAACTGGATCAGATAGCCGGAGACGAAACGCGCCGCCAAGCCCAGATGCCGCATAATCTGCACCAGCAGCCAAGCCGAATCGCGGCAGGAGCCGCTGCGCTTGGTCAGAGTTTCCTCGCCGGTCTGCACCCCCGCTTCCATGCGGATGATATAGCCGATGTCCTGGCCCAGTCGCCGGTTGAGTTCGACCAGGAAATCGACGATCGTCTGAGGCTTGCGGTCAACGCCATCCAGCCAGGCGTTCAGCAATGGGCCGTTTTCCTGTGTTTCGAGATAAGGCGCCAACTCCCGGCGCAGCGTGGGTTCGTAGCTAAAGGGATATTTCTCGGCGTAGCTTTCGACGAAGAAATCGAAGGGATTGATGACCGTCATTTCGGCCACCAGATCGACGGTCAGGCTCAGCTCCCGAACCTTTTCCGGAAACACCAGCCGAGCCTGGAAATTACCGAATGGATCCTGCATCCAGTTGATAAAGTGCTCGGCCGGCTCGATCTTGAGCGAATAGGCATGGATCGGGGTGCGCGTGTGCGACGCTGGGCGCAGGCGAATCACATGCGGCGACACATTGACGGCGCGATCGAATTGATACGAGGTCTGGTGGTGGAGAGCAATACGTATGGCCATGGCCTATCCTTCACAGTCGGCTACAATCGTGGCGCGCATTATGCGGGGAACAACCCGACTTGGCCAATGCCGGTGGTACGCCATCAAACGGGAGAAGATTGTTTATAATTCACCATGTTGCCCCTAATTAGTGCAGAGTAGTTCTTCATGCGCCATCCCTGTGCATTCAGGCTGTTTTCCCGTCCGCCACCGTCCGCCACCGTCCGCCATGCCGCTCGCGCCATGGGAGGTTGCCATCGTATTTTTGTTGGCCGACCCGCCGACCCGCCGCGATCATCCTGCTTTATTCCAAACTGGCTTGGATTTTGCTGCACTCAAGCGCAACAATGATCAAGCATGCCAATGCTAAGGATAACGATAGATGACAATCGAATGGCGGAACTATGCCGCGACCGGCGCATACGACGAACTCATCGACGGCGCGACCGGACCACGACCGGCGGCGAAGACTCTGTGTGAGTATCTGGCCTCGCTGAGCGATGAGGAACTACGCGAGCGCAAAACCGCAGCCGAGCTGGCCATATTGGTCATGGGCATCACCTTCACCGTCTACACCGAGGGCGGCAGTATCGACCGGGCCTGGCCGTTCGACATCGTGCCGCGCATCATCCCGAAACACGAATGGGATCGCACCGAAGCCG
>JBATDL010000289.1:0-2228 GCA_049663445.1 Candidatus Competibacter sp. | reverse complement strand
CCCGTACCAGGACCGCCACTCCCCCGTACTGGCAATCCAGATCGCGGCCGGGCGTTCCAAGCCGTCGCACTGGCCGCTGCCGTATAACGACACCACCGGCAGCACCGCATCTTCCCCTGCGCTGGTTTGGGCGCAACCCGAAGCCAGCACCAGCGCCGCCAGCATCCAGCCCGACCGACTCATCGCGAGCCACCGACTCGCTTGCCCGCACCGCGCCGCATCCCGGTTTCACGCCCGGCGGCGGTCTGAGCACCCAACAGTTTCACGATGTAGCCGCTAACAAAATCCAAGCCGCTCAGATCCCGGTCGACCTCGACCGTCACCGGTGTATCGAGGGTGATGTAGGCGCCACAGGACTCGCCGGCATCGCAAACAAACAGATCGTTGTTGACGTCGGAACCGGTGAAAATCTGATAGGCGCCGGCCGGAATGTCCGACAGGGTGAAGGTGTAACTGCCGTCCGGCTGCAACTGTCCGGCCGCATCCTTCACGGTTTCGCCGCTCTCGGGCTTGACCAATAGCACATATTGCTGCCCGACCGAGCCGGCGCTCAGGTGATTGGCCACCTGCATGATGACGTTCACCGGGATCGTATTGGCGCTGGAGCTAAAGGTCACCATCGCGCTGTACACCCCATCCGCCAGATTTTCGCGCTGCACCGCGACGGTGTAGCGACCGGTACCGTCGGTGTTCACCTGGATCGGTGTCACGCTCAGCCAGCCGCCGGAGTTCTCGGTGGGTGGGTTTACGCTCAGATCGCCGCCACCCCCGTTGAGCACCGTCAAGGTCTGGCTATCGAGGCTGACACCGAAATTCAGCGCCGCCGGACTGATCGTGAGAATCGGCGTCGGATCCACCGGCCGCCCTGCGCTGTCGGCGGCGGCGACCACCGCCTTGTAGGCGTTGATCAGGCCGTAACCGAACTGCTCGTCCCGACCCGGCACGCCCAAATCCTCGGTCAGCGCGCCGCTGGCCAGCAACCGCTCGATGTCCTGGGGCGTCAGATTCGGCGCCACTGACTTCATCAGCGCCAGCACCCCGGCCACATGCGGCGTCGCCATCGAGGTTCCCTGCCAAATGACGTAATCGTTGATTAGCGTGCCACCGCTGTCGCTGGCGACCGTGCTGAGCACGCCATCTGGCTTACCGTCGCCGTTCACATCGCGGGCGGTGTTGCCACCGGGCGCGACCACGCTGACAGCAGTTCCGAAATTGGAGTACGGCGCCCGCTCCTTGTTGATATCCACGGCACCGACCCCTAGCACACCGGGAAAGGCTGCCGGATAGAATGGCGTGCTGTTGCCATCGTTGCCGGCGGCGGCGACGATAACCACGCCGGCGGCGCGTGCCTGATCGTAAACCGATTGGGTGGCGGTGGAGAAACCGGGACCACCGACGCTGAGGTTGATCACGTCGGCGCGGCGCGGCGGCACGGTACCAGAATCGTTGGGCAGACCGGCGGCGTACCGCACGGCCTGTTCGATATCGTAATCGGTGCCGCCGAAGCGACCCAGGGCGCGCAAGGGCATGACCTTGGCCCCGAAGGCGACACCGGCGACACCAACGCTGTTATTGGTGGCAGCCGCCACCGTGCCGGCAATGTGAGTGCCGTGGAAGGAACTGCCGCCACCGGGATTGGAGTGATCGCCCGGATCGTCCGGATTGGAGTCGATGCCGTCGCCGTCGCCGGCGTTGCCGGGATCGCTAATGAAATCGTAGCCTTCCACTAACTGCCCTTGCAGGTCGGGATGGCTGAGCACAACACCGGTATCGATCACGGCCACGATTGCACCGGTGCCGGTCGTCAGATCCCAGGCTTGCGGCAAATTGATCTGCGGATAGTGCCACTGAAAACGGTATAGCGGATCGTTGGGGACGAACTGCGCGCGGCGAATGTAGTTGGGTCCTGCGTCCGCGACCTCCGGATCTCGCTTCATCTCTTTGATCAAATACAGGGTTTCCAGCTTCTCCCGCAGGATTGGATCGGTGATCTGGAAGCCGCCGGAGAAACGGGTCTGAGCGGTGCTGGCCAGCGTGCGATAGGCCGCGATCCGCTTCAGCCCCGCCAAATCGACCAGGGCATTACGCTCCACGGGTTCTTCCCGCCGCTCTCCCATCAAGCCCAGCGCCCGCACCTGAGCCCGCAAGCCGCCACGCACCGCTGCCTGCCGGAAGCGGGTGATCGCCTCGCCCGCGACGAACGGATCGCTCAGCCGCATCCCCGCTTC
>JBATDL010000288.1:0-2686 GCA_049663445.1 Candidatus Competibacter sp. | reverse complement strand
CGTTGCGCCTGCGCGACCGGCCACCGGTACCGGAACTGGAGCCCGGCTACCATGGCCTGAGCGAGGCCGACATGGGCGCGCTGTTCAACACCGGTTCGCTGGTGGCGCCCTCGCAATGGTCGTTGCGCGAGATTCTCGACCTGATCCACGATGCATACGTCGGCACCGTCGGGTCCGAATACATGCACATCAACGACACTGCCGAGAAGCGCTGGATTCAAAAGCGGCTGGAGGGGCAGCGTGCCCGGCTCGATCTCGACGCCGGGCAGCGTCAGGCGTTGCTGCGCTGGCTGGTGGCTGCCGAGGGACTGGAGCGCTACCTGCACACCCGCTACGTTGGCCAGAAGCGCTTTTCGCTGGAAGGTGGCGACAGTCTGATCCCGATGATGGACGAGATTGTCCAGTTGGCCGGCGCTCAGGGCGTGCGGGAGATCGTGATCGGCATGGCTCATCGCGGTCGCCTCAACGTGTTGGTCAACATTATCGGCAAGGCCCCCAGCGAACTGTTTGAGGAGTTTGAGGGCAAGCGGCGAGTGGCCGAAAGCAGCACCGGCGATGTCAAGTACCACATGGGGTTCTCCTCGGATGTCGAAACGCCCGGCGGCCCCGTGCATCTGGCCCTGGCCTTCAACCCCTCGCACCTGGAAATCGCCAACCCGGTGGTCGAGGGCTCGGTGCGCGCCCGCATGGAGCGCCGCCGCCCGCCCGGCGCGGAATTCCCGCCCCTGAACGCGGTGATGCCGTTGTTGATCCACGGTGACGCCGCTTTTGCCGGCCAAGGCGTCAATATGGAAACGCTCCAATTCTCGCAGGTGCGCGGCTATCGCACCGGCGGCACCGTGCACATCGTCATCAACAATCAGATTGGCTTTACCACCAGCAACCCGTTGGATACCCGCTCGGCGCTGTACTGCACCGACGTAGCCAAGATGGTGCAGGCACCGATCTTTCATGTAAACGGCGATGATCCCGAGGCGGTGCTGTTCGTCACCCGGTTGGCGCTCGAGTACCGGATGACCTTCAACAAGGATGTGGTCATCGATATGATCTGTTACCGCCGGCTGGGCCACAACGAGGCCGACGAACCGGCCGCCACTCAGCCGATGATGTACAAGAAGATCCGGGCGCGCAAAACCACGGCTACTCTGTACGCCGAGAAGCTGATCGCCGAAGGCGTGATCGCCGAGGCCGAGTTTCAGGACATGCAGACCAAATACCGCGACGACCTCGACGCCGGCCGGCAGGTATCGCGGCCGACGCAGCCTCCAGGCAAGGGACCTTATTCCATCGACTGGTCGGCGTTCAAAAACGAGGATTGGAGCTTTTCGGCCGACACCACCGTGCCGCCGGAGACCCTCCGCGAACTGTCCGAGCAGTTGCTGAAGGTGCCGGAAGGGCTTGAAATGCACCCGCGCGTGGCCAAGATCATGGATGACCGCCGCAAGATGGCTGCTGGCGCTTTGCCGCTGGACTGGGGCTTCGCCGAGAATCTGGCCTATGCCACCCTGCTCAAACAAGGTTACCAAGTGCGCATTTCCGGCCAGGACTGCGGCCGCGGTACCTTTTTCCACCGCCATTCGGTGCTGCACAACCAGAAGGACGGCAGCAGCTACACGCCGCTGGCCAACCTGTATCCGGGCCAGCCGACCTTTTTCGTGATCGACTCCATCCTGTCCGAGGAAGCGGTGCTGGGTTTCGAATACGGCTACACCACCGCCGAACCCAACGGTCTGGTGATCTGGGAGGGCCAGTTCGGCGATTTCGCCAACGGTGCGCAGGTGGTGATCGACCAGTTTATTTCTTCCGGCCAGACCAAGTGGGGCCGGTTGTGCGGGCTGGTCATGCTGTTGCCGCACGGTTTCGAGGGCCAGGGTCCCGAACACTCTTCGGCCCGGCTGGAGCGTTATCTGCAATTGTGCGCCGAGAACAACATGCAGGTGGTGGTGCCATCGACACCGGCCCAATGCTTCCACATGTTGCGCCGGCAAATGCTGCGCCCGTTCCGCAAGCCGCTAATCGTGATGAGTCCCAAGAGTTTGTTGCGGCACCGACTGGCGGTGAACAGCCTGGAGGATCTGACCGAGGGTTGTTTCCAGGAGATCATCGGTGAGATCGATCCCCACGATCCGTCGCAGGTCACCCGGCTGGTGTTCTGCAGCGGCAAGGTCTATTACGATTTGTTGGAAGCGCGCCGCGAGCGGAAGCTGGAGCATGTCGTCATCATCCGCATCGAACAGCTCTATCCGTTCCCGCAGACGCCGTACAGCCAGCAACTGGAGCGTTACCCCAACGTCACCGACATTGTCTGGTGTCAGGAAGAGCCCAAGAACCAGGGCGCTTGGTATCAAAGCCTGCATCACCTGGAGCGGAACCTGCAGTCGGGTCAGAAGCTTCATTACGCCGGTCGCGAACCTTCGGCATCGCCGGCGGTGGGTTACTACAGCGTCCACGTCGAACAGCAGCAAACGCTCGTCAACCAGGCCCTGGGCCAATAACCACCATGGCTTAGCCTAAAAAAACCCGGAACCCAAGGGAAACAAATACAATGACCCTAGAAGTGAAAGTCCCCACTCTGCCTGAATCCGTCTCCGACGGCACGTTGGTTAACTGGAAAAAACAGCCGGGACAACCGGTGCGGCGGGGTGAAAACCTCGTGGATTTGGAGACCGATAAGGTCGTGCTGGAC
>JBATDL010000287.1:0-2866 GCA_049663445.1 Candidatus Competibacter sp. | reverse complement strand
GACTGCCATCGCCGAAGGGTTGGCGAAGATGATCGTCGATGGCGAGGTGCCGGACGTGCTGCGCAACGCCACCATTTATGCGCTGGATCTGGGCTCGGTGGTGGCCGGCACCAAGTATCGCGGCGATTTCGAGAAGCGCTTGAAGTCGGTCCTGGCGCAACTGCGCAAGGAACGGAATGCCGTGCTGTTCATCGACGAGATCCACACCATCATCGGCGCCGGCGCGGCTTCCGGTGGGGTGATGGATGCCTCGAACCTGATTAAGCCGATGCTGGCTTCAGGGGAGATGAAGTGTATAGGCTCGACGACCTATCAGGAATATCGCGGCATTTTCGAGAAGGATCGGGCATTGGCGCGGCGCTTCCAGAAGATCGACGTCACCGAGCCGTCGGTCGAGGAGACCTACCAGATCCTGCGTGGGCTGAAGAGCCGTTTCGAGGAGCACCACGACGTCAAATACGCCGATAAGGCGCTACGCGCGGCGGTGGACTTGTCGGCGCGCTACATCAACGACCGTCACCTGCCAGACAAGGCCATCGACGTGATCGACGAGGCCGGCGCCAGCCAGCGGTTGCTGCCGGTGGCCAAGCGCAGGAAGGTGATCAACGTCGGCGATATCGAAACGATCATCGCCAAGATTGCCCGCATCCCACCTAAGACCGTGTCTTCCTCGGACAAGGATGTGTTGCGCAACTTGGAGCGGGATCTGAAGCTGGTGGTGTTTGGCCAGGACGAGGCCATCGACATGCTGGCTAACGCCATCAAGATGGCGCGCGCCGGACTGGGCAACGAACAAAAGCCGATTGGAAACTTCCTGTTCGCTGGCCCGACCGGCGTCGGCAAGACCGAGGTTACTCGACAGCTCGCCCGGGTCATGGGCATCGAACTGATCCGCTTCGACATGACCGAGTACATGGAGCGGCACACGGTATCGCGCTTGATCGGCGCGCCGCCGGGCTACGTCGGCTTCGATCAGGGCGGCTTGCTGACCGACGCCATCCTCAAGCACCCGCATGCGGTGCTGTTGCTCGATGAGGTCGAGAAGGCCCACCCGGACGTGTTTAACCTGCTGTTGCAGGTGATGGACCACGGTACGCTGACCGACAACAATGGCCGCAAGGCCGATTTCCGCAGTGTGATCATCGTGATGACCACCAATGCCGGCGCCGAAATGATGGACCGGCCCTCGATTGGCTTTACCATGCAGGACCACAGCAGCGACGGCATGGAGGCCATCAAGCGGCTGTTTTCGCCGGAGTTCCGCAACCGCTTGGATGCCATCGTCCAGTTCAAGGGGTTGACGCCGGTCACCATCGCTCAGGTGGTGGACAAGTTCCTGATCGAACTGGAAGCGCAGTTGGAGTCGAAGAAGGTGACGGTAGAAGTGGATCGGGCGGGGCGGGCTTGGCTGGCCGAGCGCGGTTATGATCCCAAGATGGGCGCGCGGCCCATGGCGCGGATCATCCAGGAGAACATCAAGCGCCGCTTGGCCGAGGAGTTACTGTTCGGCCGGCTGGTCAACGGCGGGCATGTGATGGTCACCGTTCGCGATAACGATCTACAGGTGGAGATCGCCGAGGAGGAGGCAGTGCCCTAAGCAAGGATGCGGCGGCGGGCGTGGGTTGCCGGTTCCGCAGTGACGATGCGATGTCGTATGTTGTTAGCGCCCGCGGTAAACGATGCGCCCTTTGGTTAAGTCGTAGGGGGTCAGCTCCACTTTCACCTTGTCACCGGTCAGGATGCGGATGTAGTGCTTGCGCATCCGGCCGGAGATATGCGCCGTGACGACGTGACCGTTTTCCAGTTGCACCCTGAACGTGGTGTTGGGCAGGGTGTCGATCACGGTGCCTTCCATTTCGATGTGGTCTTCTTTCGACATAATTCCTCTCGTTGCTACCGTATTATCCGCACTGAAAAAGACGCGCAACCATAGCGGAAATCCCATGGCGCGGCAAGTAGATGACCGGAAACCCTGTTTGAATGCCGCTGTCCGCCATCTGCTGATCGTCTACCACTCGCAAACCGGCCACACCCGAGCGATGGCACGGGCGGTGGTACGCGGCGCGCGGCGGGTGGCGGAGGTGGAAACCCGGTTAAAAATGGCGCTGCGCGCCGGCTTGGACGATCTGCTATGGGCACACGGTTTGCTGCTGGGCACGCCGGAGAATTTCGGCTACATGTCCGGCGCGATGAAAAATTTCCTGGATCGCACCTATTATCCCGCTCAAGGCAAGATCAGTGGCCTGCCTTACGCGGTCTTTATCAGCGCTGGCAACGACGGTAGTGGAGCGCTGACCAGCATCGAGCGCATCGCCCGTGGTTATCCGTTCAAGCCGGTTTGCGACCCGATCATCGCGCGCGGCGAACTGACCGCCGAAGTGCTGCGGCAGTGTGAGGAATTGGGCGAAACCATGGCTTCGGGGGTGGCGTGGGGGATTTTCTGAAGAGGTGGTTGCGCGAATGGGTCACCCGCTGTAAACCGACTACCCGGCCGCCGCCGAAACGCGGCCTATTGGCTCGAATCGGAAGAGGGCTTCGGATGACGGCGTGGGTTTTCGTTCTGACCTCGCTGCTGTTGGTGCTGGTTCTGCGCTGGATACCGCCGCCGGTTTCCAGCGTCATGGCACAAAATTGGTTGCGGGCGGCTTGGAGCGATGGTATGACGATCCGTCACCAGTGGATGCCGTATGAAAAAATCTCGCCCTATGCGGCGCTGGCGGTGATCGCCGGAGAAGACCAGCGCTTTCCCCAGCATTACGGCTTCGACTTGATCGAGATCCGGCAGGTATTGGACGATCTGGAAGCGGGTAAGTCGGCGCGTGGGGCCAGTACTCTCAGCCAGCAGGTGGCGAAGAATCTGTTCCTG
>JBATDL010000286.1:0-9069 GCA_049663445.1 Candidatus Competibacter sp. | reverse complement strand
CCCCGCTGCTGGCGGGGGTGCGGGTCAAGGTGTTGGACGGCAACGCCTTGGCGGAACGCGAACACCGGCGCTTGGAAGCCCGAGGGCAGAGCGCTGCGCCGTTGCCCGGGAAAGCCCTGGCGGTGTTCGATCCGGCCTTGGAGTTAATCACCACGCTCTATCCCTGCGAAGATGCGTACACCCAGGAACGCGCCTTGTTGGGGGCGATCCTGGACGGCGTGCAGGCCGGTGAACTGTGGATCGCGGACCGGAATTTCTGCACGGCCGGTTTTCTGACTGGGCGGGCCGAACGGGGCACGTATGCGCTGATTCGCGAACACGCGGGACTACGCCACACCCCACTGGAGCCGATACGGGACTGCGGGTGCACCGCCACCGGGACGGTGGCCGAGCAGCGGGTCCATCTGGGGCCACCGGACCGGTCCGGGCTTGCGGCTGCGTCGCATCCAGATCCGGTGGGGCCGACCGACCCGCCATGGCGAGGACACGCTCTCCCTGCTGAGCAGCGTTCCGCCCGAACTCGCCGATACCCTGACCCTGGCGGCCCTGTACTGCGAGCGCTGGACCCTGGAGAAAGCCTTCTTGCATTTGACGCTGGAGTTGCGCTGCGAGGTCGACACCTTGGCCTATCCGCCCGCAGCGCTGTTTGCGCTGGCCTGCGCGGTGGTGGCGTTCAACGGGCTGGGGGTGATAAAAGTCGCGCTGCGCACGGCCGCGACGCTGCCGAACAGGTCTCGGGCTACTCTACCTGGCCATCGAACTGGGCAATGTCGCCGAGAGCCTGGACGCGGTCCTCGATGCCCAGGATTGGGCGGTGTTTCAAACCGTCCCGCTCGCAACCTTTGCCATTTGGCTCCAGCAACAGGCCGCGCGGATCGACCTGCGCCGCAATCGCAAGAGCCAACAAGGTTCCAAAAAGACCGCGCCGAAACGAGTCCACAACCCCAAGCGACCGCATGCCTCGGTCGCCCGATTGCTGGCCCAGCGGGGCCAGGTGGCCTCACCTTGAAAGCCCTGGGGAGAGAGGTATTACCGTTGACGCTGGCTTAGCTGGTGGGTCCCGCGTCGCCGCCGCTTCCACCTTCGCCGCTTCGGCCCCTACCGAACAGGCGACCGATGAAAGCAAACACCTTGACGATGGCCCGCCACAATTTGGGCAGCAGCCAGATCATCAACAGGATGAATACCAGTAGCGCCACCAGAAACAACCAGGGATAGTGCAGAGCGGCCCATAGGCCGGCGACCACCGTCACATCTTCGGTGATGGATGCCGCCCAGTTGGTGAACGGCTCCGGTGAGGCGTTGATCACCACCCGGCTGCCCGCCTTGGCCGCATGGCTGGTGGCGGCCAAGGAGCCGCCGACCAGCATGGCCGCGAACTCCGCCGGCGCGCTGACATCGCCGACCGCGCCAGCAGCCAGCAAGGCACCCGCCGGGATGCGAACGAAGGTGTGCAACGTATCCCAGCCGGTGTCCACGCCGGGCACCTTATCGGCAAAAAATTCGATGCAGTACATCACCGCCGCCGCGCCCAGGACCAAGGGCTGGCTGAGCATCTGTAATTCCGGCGGCAGGGCGATATCACCGGTCATGCCCAGGTAACCGAGCATGAACACGGTGGCGTACAGGTTGATGCCGCTGGCCCAGGCCGAACCCATGGTCAAGGCGATGGTATGAATGGGGTCCATCTTCAACTGCCTCCGTTGGGTTGGGTTTGGCCTGCCCGCTTCCCGGCCGCCTGCATTGTTCCTTTATCTGAGTGATTGGATTTGAGATCCCTAGCAGGCCAGCTCACGTCCAGCACCCGGACAAAAATCCGCTGTTGCTCGATTGGGTTGAGTTGCGCTTCCAGGCGAATTTTCAGCTCCTCCGGTGATCGCGGTTTTTCACCACCATCCGTGGTGCGAGGCATATCTTTGCCGTCAAACCAAAGCACCAGATAGATGCCGTGTCCATCGGCTTGCGGTGCGATGGTGTATTGATCGATCAACTGGTCACGTAGCGCTGTCCATAACGAATCATTGTTGTTACGTTTGATCTCGATAGGCAGCTCGAACTCAGTACGGTACGAGAGGCGAATATCGGCGCGCTTGTCATTGGCATAGTCACCTTCCGGTTGGCAATCGATATCCCGTGGATTCAAACGCGCCCGCAAACGGGTAAGCAATGTGTCACGACAAAGATTTTCTTCGCGCTGACTGGTGGGTTGTTTCTTCTCGATGTTCCAAAAAGCCCGAAAACCGTCGTCATTTTCTTGGCGAAGCTCTTTCGCGATGTCATCCAAATGATCAAGCGCCAGTGCAGCAAGATCGGCAGCGCTAGTCGGCGCTTGGTTGGCGAGCACCTGTGCGACTTGATGCGGCGACAGAAAACGAAACTGACTTTCACGCTGATGCAGTTTTTGTTGGTGGCGTGCATTTTCGAGCAGCCATTTCAATTTTCCCAGCGCCGGCTGCGCAAGCAGACGTTCGATTTCCTGTGTCGCATCGGGCGTTGGCATCGCACCGAGACGATTGATGAAAGCGCGTACCAGATCGCCGTGTTGCATGATATCGGTCACCATGCCGCCACCGGGTGGCCGCTCGATTTCCGCGTGCGGCGCAATCAATTCGATCATCTTGCCAACTGTTTTTGCGGATAGACTGTAGTCACCAAGATCACTCACAAATTTAGCCAGATGTTTGGCTCGCGCTTCTGATTTGCCAACGTAATGCCAAAGTGCGGCTTCATTCTGTGTCGGGTCCAACAACAAAGCGGCAGCGTGCCAATAGACTTGTTGGGTGATATCCATATCTTTCATGCTCAGTTTTATTTCGATAAGCAGTTGCAGGATTTTTGGCATATAGCGCAGCGCGGCTTTGAGCAGACTTTTCAGATAATATAATTGGCTCGTTTGTGCGCTTATTGGGAAATTTATAAGCAAGCTTGGTGTTGCCAGAACCGCAACAATGCGGTATTTGGGATCGTCTTCAAGTGGATGAATACTGTCGATATGATCCTTACCAG
Source organism: Candidatus Competibacter sp. (assembly GCA_049663445.1). Classification (GTDB taxonomy): domain Bacteria; phylum Pseudomonadota; class Gammaproteobacteria; order Competibacterales; family Competibacteraceae; genus Competibacter. The sequence continues at coordinate 6,063 of JBATDL010000286.1, read as the reverse complement.
CTTGAAGAGCTGCGCTTGCGTAGGCGATCAGCACTTCTGCTACCAATGATGCATGTTGTTGCACCAAGTACACGAACCAAGCGGGCGTATTCTCGAAGCCATAGGTCAAGCGAAAGGCGATCATTTTTCGCAAAGCTTCATCGGAAAGGTTCTCGATCTCTTCTGGCCCATCCCGCCAACGTAATTCCATCCCGACGAGGCAAGGAAGACGAAAGAGGCGTTCTCTTTTCTCAAGACAGAGATCGATGATTTCCTTGACTGTCGGTAGATCTAGGTGCTCCGGGCAAAGCCGAAATCCGGCTTCAGCAGCGGCGAGAACCTCACTACCGTTTTCAACATAACTGTCGAAACGCTCGGTCAGAGGTTTCCCGTGCACATCGATAAGGGGATCCTTCCATACGCCAGCAAGCTGGTGCATCAGGTCAACGCGCGCGGTACCTGTGCGGATTGCCGAGAGGTGCGGAGTCACTGAGATAGCACGAGTGCGCCTATCTTCGGCATCTTTTTGCTTCCCGGCTATTTTGTTTGCGGCTTCCTCAATTCGCCAGTCTGGAATTTCACAAGCCAGCAGGAAATCAAGCCAATGTTTTCGTTCAGGATGAGCAATACCCCATGTTTCGAGAAGCTCAAGTGAAAATCCAGAAGCACCATACCCATCGCTGAGGGTACGCACTGCTCGGGCAAGATGCTCCAAGGCAAGGCGATCGTTACTGGTCAGATCAACTTGGGTGAAGTGCCAAAAACCAATGTTTTCGGGGGGCGTTGCACCATGGAGACGACCTAACTGACCATAGAGACAAATATCTGAACGTTCATATTGCATGCACTTCTCAAAACAAAGTGCTAGCAATGACTTATAACGTTCTGGCCGCGCGCTTAGCCAATCTGCAATCGCTTGTCGTTCATTCTTCAGCCTCTGAAAATAGCCGTGTTTGTCGCTCCCAATCCCCAGCCAAGCAAATAAGCGGTCATCAGTAACGAAGTCGCCATACAACAGGATGCCTTGAACGAGAAGCGTATTTGCTATTTGTTCGAGATGGTATTGGTAAGGAGAGAGCGTTTTCAATTCTGGGTGATCAACAAACCCGTCAAGTAGAATCGGTAGATGATCTTGCCCTGGGAGGATTTTTTGCAGTAGATGATGTTCCCAAAACGAAACATAGCTACCAAATAGAGTTGGGTTTTTCGGTTTGTGCAGGCATCGCAACAGCCTCTTTGGATCAAGGTACGCTGGGTAGAGATGCTGGAGAAGCATGCCAGCCAGTTCGTCCTCACTATCAGTTACGCGCCCTTCATTCACATCATCAAGCAGATTCAAAGCCTCTTTTGGGGCGGTCGATAACTTGAGCCATGCTTTGAGAGCATCTTTTCTCAAAACCGGCCATTGAGTGTCGTCGCGGACAATATCAAGCAAGATCGGGGCGAATTCAGATTGTGCTTCGCCGTGGGTGAGAATGTCGAGGACACAATCCACAAGAACCTGGCTGGCACTATCGCGTTCAGTCGCTTGCAGGATGGATAAGAAGTCGTCGCGCAGTTCCGCATCGGCAAGCGCGCCAAAGAGGTGCGCCGTCATCCACGTATCCTGGCGAAAGGCTGCGTAACATTCGGCTTCGCGGCGCAACCCCGCAAGAATACGGCGCTTGTCAGTGACCGCCATCGGTTTGACGTCGCCATAAACGATGACCGTCAGAGGGTCAACATCGATCAGGCGCGTTCGCGCGCTCAGGCAATGCAGCGCAAGCCAGCCGCAAAGCCCGCGCAAACCAGCGATAACCCCACCGTCCGTGCCGAGTAGGAGATTCAACACGCGCTGTAACGGCAATCCTTCTCCGTCAATTCGTCGCCCCAACCATGAAGCCGCCAGATATTCCGCGATGCTGCGGTGGCTTGGAACGACGCACTCTTCGCCGTCTGGACGAAACAGCTTGCTACCAATGGCTTGACGTGCAACCTCACGGTCGGGCGGAGCATAGTCGGCGAGTTCGGGAAAACGTTCGTTAGCGCTTTCTTGATCAAGAGCAAACCCTGTCTTATCAGATAAAAGCATCACAGAACAAAGTTGTCCGGCAGCATCAAGTGCTTTTTCAACAGAGAGGGATGATCCACGCCTTCGGTCGCGATGGCGCTTATTGGTCTCTGTCACCAGCTTCTCGCAAGCGAGTTGATACGTTTCGTCGCGTGTTTTCGGCCATTGTCCCCCACTCACCGCCACTACCAACAGTTCGAGTGTCTTCGGGTTGTCGAGCAAATCGGTAATACCGCGTTTTTCAGCTTCTTCTACAAAGGATTGCGAGTCGGTGATACCGTGATTTTCGCACAGAATGTGGAGAATGTCTTCGTGGCACAGAGGCTCAAGCAGCAGTACGGTAATCTCGCCGTCGAGCGAAGCGGCTTCAATGTCAGCGCGATCTGTCGATCCATACCAATCAGCAGCCCGACAAGCGATGCGGAATGGGGGATTTCCTAAACTCTTCAAGCGTTGGCGAAGGCGGAAAAGGATGCTCTCTCCGTCACTACCAGCGCGAACTTCGTCAAGACCGTCGAGAAACAGCGTTTTTTCTCGCCACTCGGGTTCGATGTCGAGATGGATGAATTCTTCGATGCGCAGACATTCTCCATCTGTCGCCTCGGCTTCCATTTGAAACGCCGTCGTCTTTCCCATTCCCGGTTCGCCAAGCAATACCCAAGCAGCATCGGAACGAAAGCCGGCTAGGTTTTCTATCGGATTTTCGACAGACCCGTACTCGTTGCGTGGATCAGGGATTTTTCGGACACGGCGAGGAACCCACACCATCGCTTCACTCCAACCTCCCTTTCGCTCGCGAAAGAGAGGTCGCCACACCTTACTTCAACTACCGTAGATACATCCCATCGGCACCGACCTTACCGGATCCGTTCAGGACGTAGATACCGGCGGAGTTGCCGCGCACATGGAAGGAAATGCTGCCATTACCCACATTGATTTCGTTGCCGGTGACCACATCGCGGTAGACGCCATTGCGAATATCGCCAACGCTGATGCCCTGATCACCGCCGATGGCCAGCCCGACCACGGCATAGCTCTCGCCATTGTTGTGATCGCGGATGAAACTCATGCCGCTGCCCCATTCGTGGATGTGGCTCATCACTCCCTTTTGCAAGGCGGGAACGGCTTGGCGAATCTGGTTCAGCCGCTTGATGTGCTGGTACAGCGAATGGCTTTGGGTCTGACCGATCCGCTCGTCGGTCAAATGATCGCCGAAGTAGGCACGGCCGGTTTGGTCCAAGGTATCGTCGTTGCCGATAATGTCCTGCGGCGCGCCTTTCATAAACTCGATTTCTTCGCCGTAGTACAGGCAAGGAATCCCACGCACGGTCCATAGCAGGTTGTAGGCCGCCGCCGCCATCCACTGCTCGCCCTTGAAGCGGAAGCGGAAATCGTTGTCGGGGCCGACATCGTGATTCTGTAGGAAGGTCACCAGTTCGCTGGCGTTACCATAAATCCAATCCATCTCCAGCACGCGGCCGACTCCATCGTAGCTGCCCCGGCTCAGGTTGTCGCGGAAGGTGGAAAACAGACCGAAATCGAGCTGTGGAAAGCCGGAGTCGCCGCCGGAGTTGGGATCGCGCGGGTCGTGACCCAATCGGGTGTACCACCACGGGCGGATGAAGGACGGGCCATTGTCGCCCCCGCCGAGATCGCCCCAGCCGTAACCCTTGACCAGATTCTCGCCGAACACGAACAAGCCCGGCTTATGCGCTTTCCAGGCGTTGACGTATTCCAGCAAATTGTCGCGCGGCACATGCTTGACCGTGTCGATACGCAGCGCATCCACCCCCATGTCGAGATAGTGGTTGATGGAGCCGATCAGATAATCCTTCACGTTCTGGCGGTCGGTGGCCAGGTTGATGCAATCGCCGGCGATGTGTTTCAACTGCACCGCCGCACTTTCCCAGTCGCCGCCGCAGATAAAGCCGTGCTGCATGTACCATTCGGGATCGAGCGTCTGGGCGTCGATGCCAAAGAAGCGGCCGGGATTGTAGCCGGGCTTGGGTACGGTCTCGCCGCTCTTGGGATCGACCAGCGGTACCTTCCCCTCCGGGTCCATGGCGTGCCGCTCCCGATACCACTTGGGCGCGACCGGATTGTCAATGTCGTCCCGGTTTGGCCAGGCGTAGTTGCCGAGGTTGCCCTGGTAGGGACCGTGATTGACGCGGCCCTGCTCGGAACCCTGGGGCACATAATATTTGATCGGCAGGTGGTCGATGTGGACCTTGCCGCGAATGCCATACTGGCAGGAATGATTGACCACCACGTCCTGAATGATCTTGATGCCACGTTTGTGCGCCTCGTCGATCAAATCCTGATAAGTGGCGTCCGGCGACTCCAGCCGGGGATCGATCCGGGTCCAGTCATAGGCGTGGTAGCCGTGGTAATCGAGACCGCTGCGGTTCTCCACCGGCGGGGTGATCCAGATGGCGGTGAACCCCAGATCGCGGATATAGTCGAGTCGCTGGATCAAGCCCTTGAAATCGCCGCGCCAGTGCGGGTCTTCGGGCTGGCCGGTCTCGCGGTTGAGCTTGATGCGATCGCGGCAGAAAAAATTGTTGCTCGGATCACCGTCGTAAAAACGGGTGGTGAGCAGAAAATAAATGGTCTCCCCGCGAAAATCGCCCAATCCGTCGCCGCGTTCCTGACGGACGGATACGGGCGCGGCGGCCGTCGGCGTCGGTTTGGACGCGGCCACCGGCGCTCCGTCGGAAACCACCGGTGCCAACGGGGCCGGTTTTTCCTTGAACCACTGCCCGTCCCGGTAGTAGCCGCTACCCTCCCGCAAAAGATTGCTGGTTTGCCGGCCCTGATTGTCGTTGAAAACCAACTTGATCGCGGTTACACCTTCAAGCCGGTAAGTAAACCAGCCATCCGCCTCCGCCGTCATCGGCACACCCGGCCAGTTCGTGGCCCGGCCACCCGGCTGGGTGTCCCAGTAATGGATGCGAACGGTATCGGCCCAGTCGGCGGGCTTGTGGAAATAGACGATGAGATCGGTCATAACAACGGTTCCGGTAAACAAGCAGTTTCGAACGAAAGGTCCCCGTCCATGATAGACCGGCTTAAGGGCTTGTCGAGGTCGGGCATGGAATAAGCGTGCGGGTAGGACTCCCCCGAGACCGGCCGGCCTCCACTACGCGGGTAGGGCGATTTTCCCATGTACATCGAATCACGCGACGAATCTTTCAGTCCCTGGCGGAGCAAACTGCATGAAATCATCTTCGAGGCCAATACGCCCGCCGGAAAATATTTCGATATTGTCCTGATCCTCTTCATCGTGCTGAGCGTTTTCTGCGTCATGCTCGACAGCGTGAGCGAGTTCCGGGCGGCCTACAGCACGCCCTTGCACGCGCTGGAATGGTTTTTCACCCTGGTGTTTACCGTCGAGTATGGACTGCGGCTGCTGTGTGTGCATCGCCCTTGGCGCTATGCGATCAGCTTCTACGGCATCGTCGATCTCCTCAGCATCCTGCCCGCTTACCTGAGTCTGCTGATCGCCGGAACTCATTATCTGCTGGTGATCCGAATCCTGCGAATCCTGCGAATTTTCCGTATTCTCAAATTGGTCACCTATCTGGGGGAAGCCCGGCAATTGACCCAAGCACTGGTGGCAAGTCGGCGCAAGATTGGCATTTTTCTTTTTACCGTCGTGACATTGGTGGTGATCATGGGCTCGCTGATGTACGTGATCGAGGGCGAGGAAAACGGCTTCACCAGCATTCCACGCAGTATCTACTGGGCCATCGTCACCCTGACCACGGTGGGTTACGGCGACATCGCTCCGCGTACCGATCTGGGTCAGTTCCTGGCCGCCTTCATCATGATCCTGGGCTATGCAATCATCGCGGTACCCACCGGAATCGTCACGGTCGAGATGTCCAACGCCTTCCGCCAGCCGGTCGACAACCGCGCCTGTCCGGTTTGCGCCGCCGAAGGGCACGACCACAACGCCGCCTTCTGCAAGTTCTGCGGCGGCGAGCTGTGAGCGTTGAGCGGCGCCGCCCACTTTGCCGCCTCGATTTGCCGCG
>JBATDL010000285.1:0-1537 GCA_049663445.1 Candidatus Competibacter sp. | reverse complement strand
ACCATCGAGCCCGGACTGTACATCCCCGCCGGCAGCAAGCGCATGGAAGAGAGCTGGGCGCGGCTCGGCGTTCGACTGGAAACCGAATTGGACGAGCGCTGGTGGCGGATCGGCATCCGCATCGAAGACGACGTGCTGGTCACCGCCGACGAGCCCGAAGTGCTAACCGAGGCCGCGCCCAAGGAAATCGACGACATCGAAGCATGGATGCGGGAGGGCGGATGAACAACGTGGACTACGATCTGCTGATCGTTGGCGGCGGCATGGTCGGCGCCAGCCTGGCCTGCGCCCTGGATAGTCAGGATTTGCGCATCGGCTTGGTCGAGGCCGCGCCGCTGACCGTCAGCGAACACCCCGGCTATGACGACCGTACCCTTGCCTTGGCGCAGGGAACCCGACGCATCTTCCAGACCCTGGAGCTGTGGGAAACGCTGGCTGCCACCGCCACTCCGATCCGCCAAATCCACATTTCCGAGCGCGGCAGCCCCGGCTTCGCCCATCTCGACTGCCGCGACGAGGGCGTGGAGGCGCTGGGTTACGTGGCTGAGGCCCGCTTGATCGGCGCGGCGCTGCTGGCGAAATTGCCGACCTTGGGCAATGTCGAACTGCTCTGCCCGGCCCGGCTGGAAACCGTCAGGATCGAGCCCGACGCCGCTTGTATCGGCGTCCGTCTTGGCGACGAACGGACGGTCGAACTGCGGACCCGCTTGCTGGTAGCCGCCGACGGGGCGCGCTCGCCGGTGCGCGAACAGCTCGGCATCGCCGCCCTGCGCTGGGAGTATGGCCAACAAGCGGTGATCGCCAACGTCACCCCGACTTTGCCGCATCAGAATGTTGCCTACGAGCGGTTCACCCCGGATGGACCGGTGGCGCTGCTACCGATGAGCGAGGAACGTTGCGCGGTGGTCTGCACGGTCAACGACGCTGATGCTCTGGCGGTGATGGCCCTGGATGACACCGGCTTTCTGGCTCTGCTACACAAGCGATTTGGCGACCGGCTCGGCCCCTTCCTGCGCACCGGACAACGTCAGGCGTATCCGCTGTTCCTGTTGAAATCCCGTGAACATGCTCGCCAACGAGTAGCGATCATTGGCAACGCTGCCCATACCCTGCATCCCATCGCCGGTCAAGGTTTTAATCTTGGTATCCGCGATGTGGCCACACTGGCGGAAGTGATTGCTGACGCTCATCATGCGGGTGAGGACATCGGCGATTTGAAGGTACTGAACCGCTACGCCGATTGGCGACGCTGGGATCAGCGACAGACGATTGCTTTTACCGACGCCTTGAATCGGGTGTTCATCAATCCATTGCCACCGGTGCGCGCCGCCCGCAATCTGGGACTGCTGGCCTTCGATCTGCTGCCGCCGATCAAGCGCTGGCTCGCCCGACAGACTATGGGTCTGGACGGACGGGCGCCGAAACTGGTGCGGGGACTGGCGCTGACCGCGTGAACCCAAGCACTCATCACTTTTGGGAGAGAGGCTGGAGGTTAGAGAGAACATCATGAACCCCATCAAAATTGACTACGATCTCA
>JBATDL010000284.1:0-11214 GCA_049663445.1 Candidatus Competibacter sp. | reverse complement strand
GTCGAGGAAGCGCGCGGGGCTATGGTGCTGGACATCGGCGGCGGCACCTCGGAGGTGGCGGTCATCTCGCTGAACGGCATCGTCTACGCCGGCGCGGTGCGAATCGGCGGCGACCGCTTCGACGAGGCCATCATTAGCTATGTGCGCCGCAACTTCGGCGTGCTGATCGGCGAGCCCACCGCCGAGCGTATTAAGCACGAAATCGGCAGCGCCTACCCCACTTCGGAAGTGCGCGAAATCGAGATTAAGGGTCGCAATCTGGCCGAAGGCGTGCCGCGCAGCTTCACCCTCAACAGCAACGAAATCCTCGAAGCCTTGCAGGAGCCGCTGTCGGGCATTATCAGCGCGGTGAAGATGGCGCTGGAGACCACGCCGCCGGAACTGGCGGGCGATGTGGCCGAGCGCGGCATCGTGCTTACCGGCGGCGGCGCGTTGATGCGGGATATCGACAAACTGATCATGGAGGAAACCGGTCTGAACGTAGTGGTCGCCGAGGATCCGCTGACTTGCGTGGCGCGCGGCGGTGGCCGGGTGCTGGAGTTGATCGCCAAGGACGAACACGCCGTCGAAGCGTTCGCCATCGAATAGCGGTTGGCCGCCCTCAAACCCAGCAGGCGGTCCCACCACTTGTTCACGGTCAACCCCACAGCGACCCTCCGGCTTGGGTTATGGATAGCGCTGTCGATCATCACCATGACGGTGGATCACCGCTATCGTTATCTCGACGGTGCGCACGATGTCCTGGCCACGGCGATCTACCCGTTGCAATATCTAGCGCGCCTGCCGGCCGACGTCAGGACTTGGTTGGCCGAGAACCTGGTCGGTCGCGGCGTCCTGCTGGAAGAGAACGCCCGCCTGCGCGAAAAACAGGTGTTTTTCAACGCCCAGTTGCAGAAGCTGACCACGCTGGAGGCAGAAAACCGCCGGCTGCGTTCCTTGCTGGAGTCGGCGGTCAATACCCCGGAGCGGGTGCTGATCGCCGAACTGCTGGCGGTGGATTTCGATCCGTACCGGCATCATATCCTGCTCAACCGTGGTCGCCAGCATGGTGTTTATGTCGGTGAGCCGGTACTCGACCAGCATGGCATCGTCGGCCAGATCATCCGGGCCGATCCCTTTACCGCCACGGCCATCCTCATCACCGACCCCAACCACGCCCTGCCGATCCAGATCGATCGCACCGGAGTACGCACCCTGGCCTTGGGTACCGGCAACTTTCAGGAGCTGGAGCTGCCTCATATTCCCAACAATGAAGATGTGAAGGTCGGTGACCTGTTAGTGACCTCCGGTCTGGGCGGGCGGTTTCCACGCGGTTATCCGGTGGGCAAAGTGGTGAAAGTGGAATTCGATCCCGGCAGTCCGTTCGCGCACATCGTCGCCCGGCCGCTCGCGGCGCTGGATCGGATCCGCGAGGTGATGCTGCTGGAGAACGAATCGGGCGTGTCGGAACCGCCCACACCCGCCATGGCGGAACAGTCTGCCTCGCCCCGCCGGCCATGAGCGCGCTTCGCCCCACCGGCGGTGGAGTCATGGCGTTGAGTTTTCTGCTGGCATTCCTGTTGTCCGCGATTCCCCTGCCGGGCTGGCTGGATCATTTCCGGCCCGATTGGGTGGCGATGGTGCTGATCTACTGGGGTATGGCGCTGCCGCATCGGGTCGGTATCGGGATGGGCTGGCTGGTTGGGCTGCTGCTGGATGTGGCGCGGGGCGCACTGTTGGGTCAGTACGCCCTGGCCTTGGCGGTCGTGGCCTATCTGACGCTGCAAACTTACCGGCGCATCCGGGCGGTGCCGCCCTGGCAGCAGGCGTTCAGCATCCTGCTTTTCCTGTTGGTCGAACAGCTTCTGGTATTCTGGATCAGTGGCGTGATCGGCTACCCGCCGCGCGACTGGTGGTACCTGGCGCCCGCGCTGGGCGGCATGGCGATGTGGCCGCTGTTGTTCGTGATCTTGCGCGATGTGCGCCGTTATTTCCAAGTTACCTGAGAGTCCGGCAAGGCGACCATGAAAAGCTGGCAACCGTTCGCCAAGCCCACCACCGGCGAGCCGCTGGCTCGGGAAAAGGACAACACCGCCGAGAGCGAGTTGTTTTTCCGCCGCGCCCTGGTGGTGCTGTTCGCGGTGTTTCTGGGCTTCCTGACCGTAGCGGGTCGATTGGTCTACCTGCAAGTGCTCAATCACGAGCGTTTCACCACCCTGTCCGAGAGCAATCGGGTCCGCTTGCAGCCGCTGCTACCAACCCGCGGCTTTATCTTCGACCGCAACGGGGTGTTGCTAGCTGATAATCTGGCCTCCTATCACCTGGAAGTCACCCGCGAGCAGGTCAAGGATCTGGACGCGACCCTGGCGGAACTGCGTCAGCGTATCGAACTCACCGACGCCGACATTGAGCGCTACCGCAAGCTGGCCCGCCGCGCGCCGCCCTACACCGGCGTACCGCTGCGATTCCGCTTGAGCGACGAGGAAATCGCCCGGCTGGCGGTCGATCTGTACCGCTTGCCGGGCGTAGACATCAAGGCCGATCTGACCCGTCGCTATCCGCTCGGGCCGCTGGCCGTTCACGTCATTGGTTATGTCGGGCGGATCAACGAGGACGAGCTGCGTCGACTCGACCCCGGTCAGTACAGCGGCAGCACGCATATCGGCAAGACCGGTGTGGAGCAATCTTACGAGGACCTGCTGCGTGGGCGCACCGGCTGGCAGGAGGTCGAAACCAACGCCGAGGGCCGCCCGCTGCGGGTTCTCAGCCGTACCCCGCCAGTGCCGGGCCAGCATATCTACCTGAGCATCGACGTGCGCTTGCAGGCGGTGGCGGAAAAGGTGCTGGAAGACTACAACGGCGCCATCGTCGCCCTCGACCCGCGCAACGGCGAGGTACTGGCGCTGGCCAGCCAGCCGACCTACGATCCCAATCCCTTCGTCAACGGTATCGACTTCGCCTCTTACCGTTTGCTCAACACCTCCAAGAACCGGCCGCTACTCAATCGTGCCCTGCGTGGGATCTATCCGCCCGGCAGTACCATCAAGCCGCTGATGGCGCTGGCCGGGCTGGAGTACGGGGAAGTCAACCGCTACAGCGGGGTGTTTTGTCCGGGTTTTTACCGGCTGCCTGGCTCCAGCCACAAATTCCGCGATTGGCGGCGCGGTGGCCACGGTAGCGTGAGCATGGACCGGGCCATCGCCCAATCCTGCGATGTGTATTTCTACAATTTGGCTTTTAATCTTGGTATCGACCGCATGCATGAATTTCTGGATCGCTTTCACCTGGGTCGACCGACCGGCGTCGACCTACCGGGCGAGAAGAGCGCATTGTTGCCGTCCCAGGAATGGAAGCGCAGAGTCCACAAGCGTTCCTGGTTCGTGGGCGACACCATCAGTGCCGGGATCGGGCAGGGCTACTTCCTGACCACGCCGCTGCAACTTGCTCACGCCACTGCGGTGATTTCCCAGCGAGGGGCGGACTTCAAGCCGCGAGTCCTGCTGGCCACCGAGGATCCCGGTACCCGGATCAAGACCCCGGAAGCCCCACGGCCGTTGCCGCCAGTGACACTCAAGAACCCCCAGTTCTGGGATACGGTGATCGCTGGCATGATCCATGTGGTGGAAGGCGGCACCGCCCATCGCATCGGAAGCGGCGCCAAGTACCGCATCGCCGGTAAGACCGGCACCGCCCAGGTCTTCACCGTGGGTCAGAACGAGCGCTATAACGCCAGCCGCCTGGCGCGAAATTTGTTGGACCACGCCCTGTTCGTGGCCTTCGCGCCGGCCGATAATCCGCGCATCGCGGTGGCGGTGATCGCCGAGCACGGTGGCGGTGGTAGCAAAACCGCCGCGCCGATGGCGCGCAAGGTCATGGACGCCTATTTGCTCGACAAGTACGACCAACCCGCTGCCGACGAGGCGCGGAATACCCAGGGAGACGCTCGGCGGGATGGATCGGAGTAATGAAGGCAAGTTTCTCAGGCTGATTCATCTGGATCTGACGTTGCTACTGGGGTTGCTGGCGATATCGGGCATGGGGCTGGTGGTGTTGTACAGCGCCGGCCAGCGTGAGCTGGCCCTGGTGACTGGCCAGGCCATACGGCTGGGCTTGGGTTTCGCGATCATGCTGGCCCTGGCGCAGGTGCCGCCGCACTACTTTCGCTTTTGGTCGCCATGGATTTATCTGGCCGGTATCCTGCTGCTGTTGGCGGTCATGGCGGTCGGCGATGTCTCCAAGGGTGCGCGGCGCTGGCTGGATTTGGGCGTGCTGCGGTTTCAGCCCTCGGAGATCATGAAGCTGGCGGTGCCGATGATGATGAGCTGGTACTTCGCCGAAAAACCCCTGCCGCCGCGGTTGTGGCATTTGCTGGGCGGGGTGTTGATTACCGGGGTGCCGTTCCTGCTGATAGTCAAGCAACCGGATCTGGGCACGGCGCTGGTGGTGGGTTGCGCCGGAGCGTTCGTGCTGTTTCTGGCCGGGTTGAGCTGGGTCATTCTGCTGGGCCTGGTCGCGGCGCTGGGCGCCGCAGTGCCGCTGTTCTGGATGTTCGCCATGCACGACTACCAGCGCCAGCGGGTGCTGACCTTCCTCGATCCGGAAAGCGACCCGCTGGGGGCCGGCTACCATATTATTCAATCCAAGATCGCCATCGGTTCGGGTGGTATCTACGGCAAGGGCTGGCTGAACGGCACCCAGTCGCATCTGGATTTCCTGCCGGAAGGTTCGACCGATTTTATCTTCGCCGCGTTCTCGGAGGAGTTCGGTCTGGTGGGCGGCTGCCTGCTGTTGACGCTGTATTTCTTCGTCATCGCCCGCTGCTTGTACATGGCGACCCATACCCCGGATACCTATACCCGGCTGCTGGCCGGCAGTCTGACACTGATTTTCTTCATCTACGCCTTCGTCAACTCCGGGATGGTGTCCGGCCTGCTGCCGGTGGTGGGGTTGCCGCTGCCGCTGTTCAGCTATGGGGGAACATCCCTAGTGACGATCATGGCCGGCTTCGGTATCCTGATGAGCGTCTCTTCGCACCGCCGGACCCCGACGCGGTAATCGCTACCACGACTAACGACGAGATCTGCGCGTGAAGAGCCCATTTTTACTTGGTGTTACCCTGCTGTTGAGCGCTTGCGCGTCGCCCTCGGTGGTTCACCAGCCCCCGAAAATTCCAGTTGTTTCGATGGCGCCCAGTTCCGCCAAGCCCCCGCCGCCTGAGAGAATGGTGGCCCGACCGGTCGGCGCGATCCCCGCTCACTCCCTGGCCAGTCGGGCCGACGTGCAGGCGTTTATCCGCGAGATGAGCGCTCGACACGGTTTCGATGCCGGGCAACTGCAAGCGATTTTCAGCCAAGCCCAAGCTCGACCCAGCATCATCGCCGCCATGTCCCGGCCGGGCGAGGCCAAACCCTGGTATGCCTACCGGGATATTTTCGTCAATTCCAAGCGTATCCGGGGTGGCGTGCGGTTCTGGCGGGCCAATGCGGCGGCGTTGGCCCAGGCTGAACGGGTTTACGGAGTACCGCCGGAAATCGTGGTGGCCATCATCGGCGTGGAAACCCAGTACGGCGGCAACATGGGCAGTTTCCGGGTTCTGGAGGCACTGTCCACTCTGGCGTTCGACTATCCCCGGCGTGCCGCCTATTTCCGCAAGGAACTGGAAAATTATCTGCTGCTGACCCGGAAGGAAGGCATCGATCCGTTGACTCCGCGCGGATCCTACGCCGGAGCCATGGGGCTGGGTCAGTTCATGCCGAGCAGTTTTTTGTCCTACGCGGTGGATTTCGACGGCGACGGTCACCGCGATCTCTGGCGCAATCCTCGCGATGCGATCGGCAGCGTCGCCCATTATTTCCAGCGCTACGGCTGGCGTGCCGGCGAACCGGTCGCCGTGCCGGCACGGGTGAGCGGTACTCGCTATCCCGCGTTGCTGAGCCAGCGACTGAGCCCGCCCAAGGAGAGCGTTGCCAGCCTGCAAGCTCAGGGCATTGTGCCCGAGGTGCCGGTCAGCGGAGCGCAGGCCGCGATGTTGCTGGAGTACCAAGGGCGAGACAGCCCAGAATACTGGCTGGGTTTTGATAATTTTTATGTGATCACTCGTTACAACCACAGCCAGTTGTATGCCATGGCGGTGTACCAGCTCAGTCAGGCAATCCGCGAGCAATACGCATTTTACCCCGGCGCCGTTCGGCCGGAACGCGTCGCCCGCGCTGACTGAATTTTTCCGACAACAACCTGAAAATAACCGCATCGGCTTCGGCGCAGATTGACTGTTGCCTGGTGCAAGGGAGGATTTATGGCGAAATCCTGGAGCCAGGCTTTGCTATTGGCATCGCTGGCGGGCGCGCTGGCCGGTTGCGGCACCATCCCCGACCGGCCGGCGAACATCCGGCCCGTTGGGACCGGTCCCAACCCCGCTTCGAGCGGAAATGAGCCGATCCCGCAGGTTGAACCCCCCAGCCGTAGTGGTAACGCCGACACCTATGTGGTCTTCGGCCGGCGTTACCGGGTCCGGGAAACCAGCGAGGGTTATCGGGAGGAGGGCACTGCGTCCTGGTACGGCGAGGATTTTCACGGCCGCAAGACGTCCAGTGGCCCGTTGTACGATATGTACGAGCTGACCGCTGCGCACAAGAGCTTGCCGCTGCCGACCTACGTGCGGGTGACTAATCTGGAGAATGGCCGCAGCACCGTGGTTAAGGTCACCGACCGCGGCCCGTTCGTCTCCGGGCGGATTATCGATCTATCCTACGCCGCTGCTCTGCGGCTCGATATGCTGGAGCGAGGGACTGCCCTGGTGGAAGTGGCCGCGCTGGAGCCTTACCAGTACCTGCCGGAACTGGCGACCCGGCGCGCGGCGGAGCGAGACCGACTGGTCGCGGCAGCGGATCGGAAAGCGCAGCGACTGACCTCCGCTGCGCCGGTTCGGGGTAAACCCGCCGCCACCGTGCGACTGGCCTCCGTAAAGCCGGTCGCGAAGGGCAAGAGTACGCCGGCGGAGCGCCGCGCCGCGCCGGCCGGCAAGAACGGCACGCTGTATCTGGTGGGTACAGTCAGCGAGCGCGGCAGCCCTCCCCGGCAGTTGCAGAATCGCTTGGCCAGCCAGTTGCAGCGTAGCGTGCGGGTGGAATCTACCGCCGGTAGTGGCTATCAGGTGCGGGTGCCGCTGCGCGATTCGAGCGAGGCCCGGCAGGTGGCGGTGCAGTTGGCCAGTTTGGGAATCAGTCATTCGCGTGTCGTCGCCGATTGAGCGGGGTGTCGAGGCAGCGCGTGCAGTGCATTGCGAGCATCCCCCACTGGCGCGGTGGTTTGCTTCGCGGCCACGTCTGATTAGAATCACCTAGTGATGATTTTCAACCACGGGAGTCCTACACGACTCATGTTGTACTCGACTGTGCTCCGTTCTCTGTTGTTGCCGCTGGTACTGGCGTTCGCCTTTTTGTGTTCTAGCTGGACCGCCGTCCGCGCCGAAACCATACCACCCCCGCCGCAAGTCCCGGTGCGGGGTTATTTGCTGATGGACTACCAGAGCGGCGACGTGCTGGCGGACTTGAAGGGCGAGGAGCGGATGGAACCGGCCAGCATCACCAAGCTGATGACCGGCTATGTCGTCTACAAGGCGCTGAAGTCCGGCAAGATCCATGCCGATGATCGGGTCACCATCAGCGAAAAAGCCTGGCGGACTGGAGGTTCCCGGATGTTCGTCAAGGTCGGCAGCCAGGTACCTGTGGAAGATCTGCTGATGGGCATGGATGTACAGTCCGGCAACGATGCTACGGTGGCGCTGGCCGAGCATGTGGCCGGTTCCGAGGAGACGTTCGTCCAATTGATGAACGAGCAGGCGGCGCAACTGGGAATGACCAGCAGTCATTTCACCAATGCGCCGGGCCTGCCCGATCCCAATCATTACATGTCGGCCCGCGACATTGCCGTTTTGACCCGGGCGCTGATTCGGGATTTTCCGGATCAGTACGCCCGCTATTCGGTGCGCAGCTTCAAATACAACAACATCGAACAGCAAAACCGCAACCGCCTGCTAGCGACCGATTCCTCGGTGGATGGCGTTAAAACCGGCCATACCGATTCGGCGGGCTACTGCCTGGTCTCGTCGGCCAAGCGCAACGATACCCGCCTGATCGGCGTGGTGTTGGGGGCCAGCAAGGAGCGGGACCGGTTCGTGGCCAGTCAGGCGCTGCTCAACTACGGTTTCAGTTTTTTTGAAAGCCGTAAGCTGTACGATGCCAACACGCCCATCGTGACCACCCGGATCTGGAAGGGTCAGGAAAACGAACTGCCACTGGGCGTGATTCAGCCCTTGTATGTGACCGTGCCCAAAGGGCAGGCGCCGCAGGTCAGCACCACCACCGTGGTGCAACCGACTATTATCGCGCCGGCTCAGAAGGATCAGGCGTTCGGCGACATCGTGGTCAAACTGGGCGAACAGGAAGTGAGCAAAACCCCACTGGTTGCCCTGCAAGAAGTACCGGAAAGCGGTTGGTTCGGGCGGATGATCGATTCGATCCTGCTGTTTTTTTATTCGTTGTTCAACTGAGTTGGATGGAGGCGCAGTCCGGCATGAGCGACGAATCGCCGCTGCAGTTTCCCTGTGAGTTTCCCATCAAGATCATGGGCGCCGGCACCCCCGGCTTTCGGGGGCTGGTGGTGGAGCTGGTGCGTCGACACGCCGCCGATCTGGACGAGGCTCGGGTGCAGGTGCGAGATAGCCGCACCGGTCGCTACCAGTCGGTGACAGTGGTGGTGAACGCCCGAAGCCGCGCGCAACTGGACGCCCTCTATCGGGAACTCAGCGACCATCCGGGTATTGCGATGGTGCTGTGACTGCGGGCACGGCGGTACCCGTTCCCCGCTGCGAACTGCTATGGCTGCGCCGCCTCGGCCGTTGCGAGTACCCACCGGTGTTCGCCGCCATGCGATCCTTCACCGAAGCCCGCGACGCGTCCACGCTGGACGAACTGTGGTGGGTCGAACATCCACCGGTGTTTACCCAGGGGCTGGCCGGTAAGGCGGAACACCTGCTGGCGCCGGGCGATATCCCAGTGGTACAGGTGGACCGTGGCGGCCAAGTGACCTACCACGGTCCCGGCCAAGTGGTGGTGTACTGCCTGCTGGACGTGCGACGGCTGGGCTTGAGCGTGCGCGGGCTGGTGACGGTGCTGGAGCGCTCGGTGATCGACCTGCTTACCGCTCACGGTATCGCCGGCCGCGCCCGGCCCGACGCGCCGGGTGTCTATGTGAGGGACGCCAAGGTGGCCTCGCTGGGCCTGCGCCTGCGCCAGGGTCGCTCCTACCACGGCCTGAGCCTCAACGTGGCCATGGATCTGGAACCCTTCACCCGGATCAACCCTTGCGGTTATCCCGGCCTGCGGGTCACTCAGTTGCGCGATCTGGGCATCGAACTGACCCCCGAGGCTGCCGCTGCCGAATTGCTGGCGGGCTTGGGCCACCATCTGGGTTATACCGCCTTCGCACGGGCCGATGGCTTGCCCTGAGCGTCGGGCATCGTCTGAATCGGGATTTGCCGGGCAACCTGCGGCATAATGTTGAGTCAAAGCCTCAACAATTCGCCCTCCATCCTCCCAGGAACAGGCCATGTCCGAACGCACCGCTCCCGACGAAATTACTCCTGCTCCGGCCGTTTCCGCCCAGACCACGGCCAGAACCGCGCCGCGACAGGGCGAGAAACTGCGTGGCGCGGACAAGGTTGCCCGCATCCCGGTCAAGATCGCGCCCAGCGATCCCGGCCAGCGCCTGCGCAAGCCGGCCTGGATTCGCGCTCCGTTCCCCGGCACGCCGGAAGTGCAGCGGCTGAAGCGGATTCTGCGGGAGAACCGCCTTCACACCGTCTGCGAGGAAGCCAATTGCCCCAATCTGGGCGAATGCTTCGGCCACGGCACCGCCACTTTCATGATCATGGGCGATATCTGCACCCGCCGCTGCCCGTTCTGTGACGTGGGCCACGGCCGACCCAACCCGCTCGATCCCCAGGAACCGGAGAATCTGGCGCGCACTGTCGCGGCGATGGCGCTGAAGTATGTGGTTGTCACTTCGGTGGACCGCGACGATCTGCGCGACGGCGGCGCGGCGCATTTTGTCGAGTGCATCCAGGCAATGCGCGCCGCTTGGCCGGGCATCGTCATCGAAATTCTGACTCCCGATTTTCGCGGTCGGATGGAGGTGGCTTTGGAGATTCTGGGGCGGGAGCCGCCGGACGTGTTCAACCACAATCTGGAAACCGTGCCTCGTTTGTACCGGCAGGCCCGGCCCGGCGCCGACTATCAGTATTCGCTGACCCTGCTTCAGCGCTTCAAGGAACGACATCCGCATATCCCGACCAAATCGGGGTTGATGCTGGGTTTGGGCGAGACGACGGAGGAGATCGAGGCGGTCATGCTCGACTTGCGTGCCCATCGAGTGGAGATGTTGACCCTCGGCCAGTATCTCCAGCCTAGCGCCCATCATCTGCCGGTGGAACGCTACGCACCGCCGGAGGAATTCGAGCACCTGCGTGCGTTGGGCGAGGCCATGGGGTTCACTCATGTTGCTTCCGCGCCGCTGGTGCGTTCGTCCTATCACGCCGACTTACAGGCCAGGGGCGCCGGGGTGGGGTGAGTCCGACCGTTCCCGTTTTGGTCGTCGGAGAATGTTCGGTGGTCACGGCTTCAAGAGGCGTCGCGGATGATGAAGATCGAGAACTGGCGGACCCCGGCGGTCATCCTGTGGTGCGGCGCGCTGATCCTGGCGGTTTCGCTGGGCATCCGCCACACCTTCGGTCTGTTCCTGCAACCGATGAGTCTGGACAACGGTTGGGGCCGGGAAGTCTTCGCCTTCGCCATCGCCTTGCAGAATCTGGTCTGGGGGCTGGCGCAACCGTTTGCCGGGCGGCTGGCCGACCGTTTCGGCGCCGGTTGGGCAATTCTGGTCGGTATCCTGCTGTACGTGACCGGCTTGCTGTTGATGGCCCAGTCCGCTTCGACTTTCGGGTTGGCGTTGAGCGCGGGCGTGCTGATCGGGCTTGGCTTGAGCGGCACTACTTTTCCGGTGGTGTTCGGCGCGATCAGCCGGGCGGTGCCGCCGGAACAGCGCAGCCTCGCCATGGGCATTGCAATGGCGGTGGGTTCGCTCGGGCAGTTCGTGCTACTGCCGGGCAGCCAGTGGCTGATCGGGGCGTTCGGCTGGGCGGCGGCGCTGGTCGTGCTGGGCTTGCTGGGGATTGGC
>JBATDL010000283.1:0-6450 GCA_049663445.1 Candidatus Competibacter sp. | reverse complement strand
GGTGCTGGTGCTGTACATTACCGATCTCGGGCTGTCGGTGTGGGATCGCCTACAGCGGGCGTCGACCACGTTTTGGGTGATGTACCTACTGGTGCTGTGCCTGTTGAGCGGGGGCGGAGCCTACTTGGTCTGGCGGGTGTTGCGCTGGGGCCGGCCGGGTGGCAAATCCCGCCCGGCTGCCCCCGCTAAGCCGCCGGACGAAGAAACCCTGCGTGGGCAGGTGGAGCACCACGCCGCCGCCGGTGTACCGGTGGGCATCATCCGCAGCGAGTTGGAAGAATTGCAGCGGCGGCGGGCGGCGGGCGAGATCATCGTGGCGGTGTTCGGTGAGATTAGTACCGGTAAATCTTCGATGATCCGTACCTTACTGCCGGGCACCGACATCGCAGTTGACGTGCGCGGCGGCACCACGCGGGAAGTGACCTGCTACACCTGGACCAGCTCGGCCGGGGATCGGTTGATTCTGTCTGACCTGCCCGGCCTGAATGAAGCGGATGGCGCACTGGACCGGGAAGCCCGCGACGAAGCGTTGCGTGCCCATGTGGTGATCTACGTCTGCGAAGGTGACCTGACCCGCGACCAGTATCAGGCGCTGCGGACGCTGGTGGATCTGGGCAGCCCGGTGATTTTGGCGCTGAACAAGATCGATCGCTTTATCGGGGGGGAACTGGAGTTGGTGCGCGAGCGCCTGGGCGAGCGGGTGGGTGAGGGGGTGGAAGTGGCGCCGGTGCAATGTGGCGGCGTGGAGGAAGTCACCCGTATCTATCACGACGGTCGCGAGGAAACCACCCTGCGCGAGCGCAAGCCGCAGGTCGATGATTTGCGCCGCGCCTTGCAGCGCTATCTCGACACCGACCCACAAGTTCTGGACGGCTTACGCGATACTGCGGTATTTGTGCTGGTCCAGCAGAAGCTGGATGAGGCGGTCGCTCAATACCGGCGCCAACGAGCCGGGGAGATCGTTCAGGGTTATACCCGCAAAGCGGTGTTCGGCGCATTGGCGGCGGTCGGGCCGGGAACCGACGTGCTGATTCAGGGCTATCTGGGCATCCATCTGCTCAAGGAGTTGTGCGCGCTGTACGAAGTGCCGGCGCGCGAGGTCGACATGCAACGCTTCCTGGATCTGGCCGGCAATCAGATCAAACGCAGCCTTAATCTGCTGCTGGCGCTGGTGGGCAACGTGTTCAAGGCGTTTCCGGGGATGGGTACGGTGGTGGGCGGCATGATGCATGCCGTGGTCTATGGATTGATATTCGAAAGCCTGGGGAAGGCGGTGGCCCGCTCCCTGGAAAGTCGTGGCGACCTGGTGAGCGGACCCACCTTGCGGATGTTCGAGGATGACTTGAGTGAAAATCTGGAAGCGCGTGCAAAGCGTTTGGCCCAACTGGTTTGGACGCGACAGCGAGGCGATGAAGGTGCTGGTGGAACCGCAACCGGCTAACGGCGACGGGCATCTGGCCCTGGCCCGCGAGAGCCTGCGCGAGCTGCTGGACGACCAGCGGGTACCGCCGCCGGTGCGCGCGGCACTGGCGGAGGAATACCGGCAACTGCAAGTGTTGCTGGAAAAGATCGAACATGGCCACATCCATATCGCCGTGTTTGGCCGGGTCAGCGTCGGCAAATCGGCTCTGCTTAACGCCCTGCTGGGTGAGACACGGTTTTCGACCAGCCCGCTGCACGGCGAGACCACCCGCGCCGCTCACACCCGCTGGCAGGAATACGATGCCGGTGGGGTATTCCTGATCGATACGCCCGGCATCAACGAAGTGTCCGGCGAAACTCGCGAACAGCTCGCCCACGATGTGGCGAGTCGCAGCGATCTGGTCATGTTCGTGGTGGACGGCGATATCACCGATACCGAACTGAAGGCGCTGCGGCAGGTGAAGGGTACGGCTCAGCGGTTGGTGCTGGTGCTGAACAAGATCGACCGCTATACCCCGGCCGATCGCGAGCTGCTGCTGGAAACGCTGCGCCGGCGTAGCGCGGGGCTGATCCAGCCGCAGGACATTCTGACCGTCGCCGCCCAGCCGGCCGAGCGGATCGTGATCCTGGTGGATGCCGAGGGCAACGAGACCGAGACCCGCCGCCGGCCGCCGACCGACGTGACCGTGTTGCGCGAGCGGATCTGGGACATCCTCAAGGCCGAGGGCAAGACCATGGCGGCGCTCAACGCCGGCTTGTTCGCTGGCCGCTTCTCCGACCGTTTGACCCGCGAGATCGTCGCCATCCGCCGCGACTTGGCCGACAAGGTGGTGCGTAAGTATTGCCTGGCCAAGGGCGTGGCGGTGGCGCTGAACCCCATTCCCATTGCCGATATCCTGGCGGCGGTTGCCACCGACGCGGCGATGGTCGTGCATCTCGGCCGGGTTTACGGCCTGCCGATCAACCGGGTCGAGGCGGGTGCGCTGCTCAAGACCATCTTCACCCAACTGGTGTTTCTGATGGGCACGGTCTGGGTCATGAACCGAGTGGCGGCGGCGCTGAAGGGTATCAGTCTGGGGTTGTCGACGGTGGTGACCGCCGGGGCACAGGGCGCGGTGGCCTGGTATGGCACCTATGTGGTCGGCCGGGCAGCCGAGCAGTATTTCGCCCAAGGCAAGTCCTGGGGCGAGGGCGGACCGAAGCGGGTGGTGCAGGACATCCTCGATAGTCTGGACCGAGAATCGCTGCTGGCGCAGGCTCGCGACGACATCCTGGCGCGTTTGAAGCCGTTGTTTTGAGCGTGACCGCCGCGCTAGAACGCCGCAGCCAGGTCGCGTGCTTCGGCCAGCATGGCTTGCCGTTCGGCGGGCGAGACGGTCGGCACCTGGTAGAACGCCCGGTGGGTGACGGCACGCACGCCGCACGCCTCCAAGATGCCTTCGGCCATCGGCCGCACCAGCAATTCGTGCCAGCGCAGGCGCTGGTAAGTGGCCTCGTCGCCACCCAGCGTATTGACGATCAAGGCTTTTTCGTGCGTCAGCAGACCCTGCATGCCGGCTTCGGTGAAGTCGAAAGCGAATTTGCGCACGAACACCCGGTCGATCCAGCCCTTGAGGATGGCGGGTGGGCCAAACCACCAGATCGGATAAATGAAGACCAGCCCTTGCGCCCAGCGTATGGCTTCCTGTTCCTGACGAATGTCGTCCGGTAGGTCGCCGCGCCAGTTGCGGATCAGATCCGCGCCGTCCAGCACCGACCGAAACCGCATCTGATACAGATCGCGAATACAGGTTGCGTGTCCCCGTTCGCAGAGTTCGGCGTCGATCGTTTCCAGAATGGCACGATTGAAGCTGCGCGGGTTGGGATGGGCGTAAACCAGCAGGATGTTCATGTTCGAATCATGGCTCAGGCTACTCGCGCGCTGAAATCGTGACCGGCCAGGCTGAGCGTCAGCGCATCGCCGGAAGCGAGCGGGCCGACGCCGGACGGCGTGCCGGTCAGCACCACGTCGCCCGGTTGCAGGGTGAAGTGGGTGGAGATGTAGGCTAGCAGTTCGAAAATGCCGACCATCATCTGGCGAGTATTGCCCTGTTGACGCAATTCGCCGTTGACCCGCAGCGCCAGCTCGGTTGCCTGTGGTTCGGGCAGTGCCTCGGGTTTCAGAAACGGCGACAGTGGACAGGCGCCGTCGAAAGCTTTGGCGGTTTCCCAGGGATGGCCTTTTTGCTTCAGTGTGTTCTGGAGATCGCGCAGGGTCAGATCCAGGGCGATACCGTAACCGGCCACGGCCGCGTGGGCGGTGTCGGCGTCGGCGTTGCGCAGCTCCCGGCCCAGCAGCACCGCCAGTTCCACTTCGTGGTGGCAAGCGCCCCGTCCCGCCGGCAACCGGATCGGTTCGTCCAGTCCGGCCAGCGCGGTGGCCGGTTTCATGAACAGGATGGGGGTTTCCGGCACCGCGGTGTTGAGTTCGCGGATGTGTTCGAGATAGTTGCGTCCGATGCAGACGACCTTGCCGGCCGGCAGGTTCAGCGGGCTGCCGTCCAGATAGCGGTGTTGGTAAGCCACGAGGATTTTCCCAAGTTGTGAGTCGCGGGAGAGGTATTGTCGGGTAAGCCCGCCGGGGCCGCAACGGCGGGCACGATAAAAAACGCCAGCCCGAAGGCTGGCGAAGTGGATGTCCCTCGGCCGGGCGAAGCCGGCTGGAAACCTGCGAGCTAGGCGAAGTAGGTAGTGGCGATCTGGTCGTGCAGTTGACCCAGGCCAATCTGCAATTCATCAATGAATTCGTGCAGACCCTCGCGGGCAAGTTCCGGCACCGCCGCCGTGTTCAAGCGTTGTCTGAGGGTGGCGATGCTGGCGAGCGGCGTGGCGTTCTTGGGCAACTCCCGCAGGCAGATTTCCAACTGCGTCAGGCAATAGGCCACGGCGCGCGGAAGACATTCATCTTGCAACAGGAACTTGAGCACGTCGGGGCCGCCGACCCGCAGCCGCACCTGCTGGCGGTACATCTGGTAGGCGCTCAGCGATTTCAACACGCTCATCCATTGAATGTTCTCGAAAGGGTCCTGTTCCTGCCGTTCGGGCGTGACGGCCTGGGATTGCGACTGGGTCTGGCTAGTCTCGGCTGCATCCTGTTCCTGCCGGGATTCCGCGACCGTCGCCGGCTGGCTGGCGCGCGGCAGCAGGTTAGCCGAGCGCACGTCCAGAATGCGGGTGGTCATGTCGGCTCGTTCCAGATAGCGGCCCAGCCGGACAAAATCGTAGGCGGCGGTGCGGCTCATGGCTCCGGACAGCATGCCGTTGATCTGTTGCGCGCCATGAATGACCCGACGCATGAATTCGAAACGGCCGCGCCGGGTGGGGATATGGTCGCGGGCGTAGATGTATAGGCCGTTGACCTGCTCCCAGACCTCTTGCGGCACGGTGTCGCGGGTGGTGCGCAGGTTCTCGCGGGCGGCGGCCAGGCTGGAAATAATCGAACTCGGATGATCGCGGTCGCTGATCAGAAACTTGAGCACGGTGGTTTCATCAGCCAGCCGGTTCGGGTCCTTCTCGAAGAACAATTTTTCGGCGCCGACGATGAAGATCAGCGGCAGCCAGCCAAAGGTGGTGTTGCGCGGCAGATCCAGCAGCAGGTTGCTATTGACGTTGATGATGCGAGCGGTGTCTTCGACCCGTTCGATTTGACGGGCCATCCAATAGATGTTTTGGG
The DNA here is from genome assembly GCA_049663445.1 of Candidatus Competibacter sp. Classification (GTDB taxonomy): domain Bacteria; phylum Pseudomonadota; class Gammaproteobacteria; order Competibacterales; family Competibacteraceae; genus Competibacter. Next base: position 1,316 of record JBATDL010000283.1, on the reverse strand, counting down.
CGACGCGTGACAACATGTTAGAAGCCCTCGGTATCGACGATCCAGGTGTCCTTGCTGCCACCCCCCTGTGAGGAATTGACCACCAGCGAGCCTTTTCTGAGGGCCACCCGGGTCAGGCCGCCGGTGGTCACATAGGTGGTGGGACCGGACAGGATGAACGGCCGCAAGTCCACATGGCGGGGTTCCATCTGGTCGTCGCACAGGGTCGGAGAGGTGGAGATCGACAGGGTGGGTTGGGCCATGTAGTTGCGTGGGTCCTTTTGGATCAGTTCGGCGAAGCGCTTGCGTTCGCTGGGTGTGGCGTGCGGTCCGACCATCATGCCGTAACCGCCGGATTCGTTGGCGGGCTTGACCACCAGTTTGTCCAGATTGGCCAGCACGTACTTCCGGTCCTTCTCGCGCATGCACAGGTAGGATGGCACGTTGGCGATCAGGGGGTCCTGATCGAGATAGTATTTGATAATGTCGGGGACGAAGGTGTACACGACCTTGTCGTCGGCCACGCCGGCGCCCGGCGCGTTGGCCAGCGCCACCTTGCCTTGGCGCCAGGCCCGCATCAGACCCTTGACCCCCAGCGCCGAGTCCGGCCGGAATGCTTCGGGATCGAGAAACAGATCGTCGACCCGCCGGTAGATCACGTCCACCCGTTCCAGCCCCTTGATGGTGCGCATGTAGAGGCAATCGTCGTCGCCGACCTCCAGGTCACTGCCTTCCACCAGTTCCACGCCCATCTGTTGGGCAAGGTAGGAGTGTTCGAAATAGGCCGAGTTGTAGATGCCGGGGGTGAGCACCACCACGGTGGGGTTGTCGCCGGGGCGCGGCGATAGCGAGGCCAGCATGTCGTACAGCCGTGGGGCGTAGTCGTCCACCGGCTGGATGCGCTGGTACTCGAACAGTTCCGGGAATACCCGCTTGGTGACCACCCGGTTTTCCAGCATGTAGGACACGCCGGAGGGAACCCGCAGGTTGTCTTCCAGCACGTAGACCGTGCCGTCCTTGTCGCGCACCAGATCCGAGCCGCAGATATGCGCCCAGACGCCGTGACGCGGGTTGACTCCCACGCACTGCGGCCGGAAGTTGACCGACTGCGTTAGTACCTCGGCCGGAAACACGCCGTCCTTGATGATCTTCTGCTCGTGGTAAAGATCGTCGATGAACAGGTTGAGCGCCTGCACCCGTTGTTTCAGGCCGGCTTCGGTGCGATCCCATTCGTGTTTCGGGATGATGCGCGGCACGATGTCGAACGGCCAGGCCCGGTCGATACTGCCGCCCTCGGTGTAGACGGTGAAGGTGATGCCCATGACCAATATGGCCAG
>JBATDL010000282.1:0-1859 GCA_049663445.1 Candidatus Competibacter sp. | reverse complement strand
AACACCCACCAGCCCGCCGCCCTGTATGAAGCCTTCGAGCCGGCCGTGGCCCGGTCCCTCCTCGAACGGCTGGAGATTCATCACACCCCCAAGCATGGGAGCTGGTTGAACATGGCCGAGATCGAACTCAGCGTCCTGAGCCGGCAGTGCCTCACTGCCATTAAGTTAAGCCCACTCGCCCCCATATCGGTGACTCCCGAGACCTTTGGAGTCACCGATGAACCCGGTTGCCTACACGATTGAAACCACCCGTCACCTGCTCACCGACGAAGGGTTTAAAGGCCGACATCGCGTGAGCGACCGGGCGTTCACACGGGTGCGTTGTTTGCCATTTGCCGTGGTGTTGGTGTTGATCTTGAGAAAAAGCGTGAAATCCTTGCAAAACGTGGTCAACGAAGCGATGGCCTGGCTGACAGCGGATCCGGTCACGGCGAGTGCGTTTTCCCAAGCCCGCTACCGACTCCAGCACACCGCGTTCATCGAACTGAATCAGAAGGCGGTGGTGGAAAGCCGATATCGGGACGGAAACTTTCGCACCTTCTGGGGTTTTCGGATCCTGGCGGTCGACGGTTCGAAGTTGCTGCTGCCGGAGACGGACGACGTGCGTGCGGCGTTTGGGACGATCCCCTATTCGAACGGGCAAGACGCCCAGATTCAGGGTGAACGCCCCTATGCCCTCGCCTCGGTGCTGTATGACGTGCTCAATCGGGTCGCCCTGGAGGCCACCCTGGGCCGGGCCGACGCGTATGAAGTCGACTTGGCGATCGGCCATCTGGCCCACACCCGCCCGACCGATGTGCGGGTCATGGATCGCAATGATCCGTCGTACCGCATGCTGGCCGAACTGCGGCGGCGGGCGCGGCACTTCGTCATCCGCTGTTCGGCGGCCTCATTCGGCGCGGCGCGCCGCATGCTCCACGGAGAAGGCTCCGACAGTCAGGTAGTCACGCTGACGCCGTGCGCGACGCAAGCGCCGCTGATTCGTCAGCTCGGTCTGCCGCAGGCCTTGACGGTACGCTTCGTGCGCGTGCGGCTCCGCACCGGCGAGTGGGAGGTGTTGGTCACCTCCCTGCGCGACGAGGCGGCGTATCCCACGGCTGACTTCCTGGAGTTGTACCCTTGGCGCTGGGGCGTGGAAACCTTCTATGGCGTCCTCAAGACCCGCTTGGACCTGGAAAATTTCTCGGGCCTCGGCGCCGAAGCCGTCCGCCAGGACTTTCATGCGACCGTGTACTTGACCGGCTTGGAAACCATCTTGACCGAAGCGGCACAGGCCCAACTCGATGCGAAAGAGACCCGTCATCCCCAAACCGTCAACCGGGCGGTCTCCTTCAACGCCATCAAACACCACGCCTTGGACCTGTTGTGGAGCAATCTGGACACCCAGCCCTTGATGGAGCGGTTGACGGCGTTGTTTCTGACCCATCCGACGTCCGCACGTCCGCACCGCCATCCACCCCGCCAGAAAACCTCCGCCAGAGCCTTGTTGGACTTCCATCGTCGGCAGAAAAAGCATTGTTACTGAAACAGATTCGCTTAACTTAATGGCAGTGAGGCAGTGCCTGGGTCGCCGCATCCCCGATATCGATACCTTGACCCAAGAGGTGGCCGCTTGGGAACAGGCCCGCAACGCCAGCCCCCGGCCGGTGAATGGGCGCTTTACCACCCCCGATGCCCGCATCAGGCTCAAGCGCCTCTATCCGTCAATTCAGAGCGGGTGATGCACTTGCACTAGGTCGTCTTCACAAAATTGCTAGCGGAGCATGATCACGATGAGGGCGAGGGTGACGAAAGCCAGGAAGTGGACTTTGAGTTTTTCATAGCGGGTGGCGACTCGGCGGAACTGTTTGAGTTTATTA
>JBATDL010000281.1:0-1697 GCA_049663445.1 Candidatus Competibacter sp. | reverse complement strand
GTCCGTCACCAGCCGGCGACCACCACCGACGGCCACACCGTCGAAATCGCCGCCAACGTCGCCAACCCGAAACAGGCCACCGCCGCGCTCGACGCCGGCGCCGAGGGCATCGGCCTGATGCGCACCGAGTTCCTGTTCCTGGAACGCGACCACGCCCCGGACGAAGAGGAGCAATACCAGGTCTATCGCGAGATGACCGAGGTGCTGGCCGGACGCCGGTTGATCATCCGCGCCCTGGACATCGGCGGCGACAAGCAGGTGCCCTATCTCAATCTGCCGCACGAGGAAAACCCGTTCCTGGGCGTGCGCGGCGCCCGCTTGCTGTTGCAGCGTCAGGATTTGCTCTACACCCAACTGCGGGCCTTGTACCGGGCCGCTCGGCACGGACCGCTGTGGATCATGTTCCCGATGGTGACTCACGTCGGCGAGATCGAGGCACTACGCGAGCATTGCGAGCGCGCCCGCCGCCAGGTCGAAGGTCCCGAGGTCAAGCTCGGCATCATGGTCGAGATTCCGGCGGTGGCGGTGATGGCCGACCGCTTCGCCCCACTGGTCGATTTCTTCTCCATCGGCACCAACGACCTGACCCAGTACACGCTGGCGGTCGATCGCCAACACCCGGAACTGGCCGCTCAAGCCGACAGCCTGCACCCGGCGGTGCTGGCGCTGATCGATGCCACGGTGCGTGGCGCGCAAGCCGCCAGCCGGAGTGTGCCCGAAGCCGGTGTCTGGGTCGGGGTCTGCGGCGGACTGGCCGGCGATCCGCTCGGTGCCCGCATTCTGACGGGTCTGGGCGTTGACGAGCTGAGCATGAGCGCCCAGGACATCGCCCCGGTGAAGGCCGCGCTGCGCGGCGAATCACGGACGGCGATGGAAGATTTGGCCCAACGTGCCCTGCTCGCCCACACCGCCGACGAGGTCCGCGCCCTATGAATCCCCTGAACCCGTTTGCCGAACCCGCTCGCGTGGTCGCTGTCGCCCTCAATCCGGCGCTCGACCAAACCATCGAAGTTGCCGGCCTGCAACCTGGTGCCGTCAATCGCGCTCTGCGGATGCAGATCGATGTTGGCGGCAAGGCGGTCAACGTCGCTTCCTGCCTGTCCGATTTCGGCGTGAACGCCGCGGTCGCCGGGCAACTGGGCCGCGACAACGCCGCGCTGTTCGAGGAACTGTTCCAGCGCAAGAAAATCGCCAACCACTGTTGCTATCTCGATGGCCTGACCCGGATCAACACCAAGCTGGTCGATACCGTCAGCGGCGAGACCACCGATCTCAACATGCCGGGGCCGGAGTTCGACCCGACCGCCGCCGCCGATCTGCTCAAACAAGTGCTGGAACGGCTCGACCGGCTGGTCGAGCGGACTGCGTCATGGGTGGTGCTATCCGGCAGCCTGCCACCCGGACTACCGGCGGACATCTACGCCACCCTTACCGCGTGGGTACAAGCCGCCGGCGTGTCGGTGTTGCTGGACACCAGCGGCGTGCCCCTCAAGGCCGCGCTGACCGCTGGCCCGAGGATCGTCAAGCCAAACCGGCACGAACTGGCCGAACTACTCGATCGGCCGCTCGATAGTCTGGAATCACTGGTTACCGCTGGGCGGGAACTGCTGGCCGGCTCGCCGGCTCCGGAGTGGGTCGTGGTCTCGCTGGGCGGCGATGGCGCGCTGTTTCTCACCCGCGAGCACGCCGTGCTGGCC
>JBATDL010000280.1:0-2901 GCA_049663445.1 Candidatus Competibacter sp. | reverse complement strand
GCGCCACCGGCACCGTCACGTCGCTGTCGACGATCCGCACCGCCACTTCCTTGGTTTCATAACCCGACTGGCTGACCTCCACCGTGTAGTTGCCAGGCGCCAGTTGGATGCCGGGTTGGTAAACCGGACGGATGCCCAGCAGTCGGATTCGGGCATTGCCGGGATCGGCGCGCACTGTCAGCCGATACAAGGCTGGTTGCTCCGGCTCGGGTTGCTTGGCCAGCGCCACCGGCACCGTCACGTCGCTGTCGACGATCCGCACCGCCACTTCCTTGGTTTCATAACCCGACTGGCTGACCTCCACCGTGTAGCTGCCCGGTTTCAGTTCCACCCCAGGCCGATACTCGGTCCTTTCGTTCAACAACCGTACCTTGGCTTGCGAGGGATCGGCCTGCACGGTTAAATGGTACTGGGCCGGTCGCGCCGGCTCCAGCTTGACCAGCGCCACCGGTACGGTGACTTCGCTGTCGACGATCCGCACTGGAAACTTGCGGGATGCGTAGCCGTCCCGTGTCACTTCGACCTGATAATCGCCGGGAACCAGTTGCACGCCAGGTTGATAGGCAGTCGAACTGTTCAATAACCGGATGAGCGCGTCCGTTGGCTCCGCACGGACGGTTAAGCCGTATTTGGCTTTTTCCAGCGCGATGTTGAGTGTCACATCGCGGTCCGCGATCCGCACGGCTTCCTTACGGGCCGCGTAGCCCGGTTGCGTCACCTCGATTTCGTAGTTGCCGGACGGCAGCCGGATTCCCGGCTGATACGGAGTCGAACTGTTCAGCAGGCGGACGCCGGCGCTGGGCGGGTTGGTCTTGACTGTCAGGGCATAGGTCGGCGCCACCGGCGGCGGCGCTGTAATCATGGCCGCCAGTTCGTTGACCTTGATCTGAATAGTGTCGATATCCTTGCCCTGGATCTGACCGCTGCGCAGCAGGGAAGCCGTCTTGGTATCGATCAGCCGCGCCGTGACGGTGATCAGGTCGCCCAGCTTGTACACGCCCCCAGTCACCACGGCGTCCACCCCATACAATCGGCCCAGTTCGGCAGCGGTTTTTGGATCAAGCAGGCCGGTGGAGCCGAATTCCTGAGCCTTGGCGATCTTGGCCGCCGCCGACAGCGGCAAGCGATCTTTCAAGGTAAAGCGGCCCGTATTGGCGATCGCCGACATCATCAGATCGGCGATGATGGCCCCGGCCTGTTCGTTCAAGCCGCCGCGCACCGCGAATTCAATCACCGTCGCCGTCATTCGCTCGGGTGGTTTATCTGCCGCCCGCGCTGGCCCCGGCAACCAAATCACCAGCACGAGAAGCAGCGCCAGCATCGGTTGCAAGAGTTTGAGAATGGCTCTGTCCATACCCGTTCCTCCGCCGCCGGCAGAACCGCCGGCCATCATGCTTGTCATGGTTCCAGCACCAACCGGAATCCAAGGTCGAATTTCCCGTATTCCGGGGAAGCGGGAAACCGATAGGCGAACCGTACCAGGCCTGGATAATCGGACCACGATCCACCCCGCAACACCCGGCGGCCTCCCGATGTCGTGCTCCGAGCCGCACACTGGGTTTCGCCGCCCGCGTACGCGCTATCGTAATCGGAACAGGTCCATTCAGCGGCGTTACCCAGCATGTCGTGCAACCCAAACGCATTGGCCTCGTATTTGCCAACCGGGGCGACCACGGCTTGGCCATCATCGCAAGGATAATTAGCCCAATTAAATTGCAGAACTTTCTTGGCGGTTGCGTCGTAGATGTTGGCGTAGTTGCAAGCCTTATTCGGGTCTTCTCCCCAGTCGCGGGAGCTGGTCTTGCCGGCGCGCGCCGCATATTCCCATTCCGCTTCAGTCGGCAGGCGAAAGCGCAGGCTGGTCTTCTCTGACAACCAGCCGGCGTAAGTGATCGCTTCCTGCCACTTGATGCGCACCACCGGTTGCTCGGGCGCGTTTAGATCGTGGGTGTCGTAGTTGCCGCTGTCGTGATTCGCGTCAAAGCGCCGGTACTGATTGTTGGTGACTTCATATTTGCCCATCCAGAAGCCCTTGAGGCAGACCTGATGCGGTACTTCGTTGGCGCTGCGATCTTTTTCGGTTTCCGGGCTCCCCATGCCGAAGCAGCCGGGCGGAACCCAGACGAACGCCATGCCGGTCTCGGGCTCGGTGTAGACCTGGCCGGGTCGCGGGTTGGCCGGCGGCCCCGGTTTGACCGGTAGAGGCGGGGGCGGCTTAACCGGCTTGACGGACGAACCGTTCGAAGGCGTCGGCGTCGGTTCCGTCCACCAATACGCGGTCCCACCACCCATCACCGCCAATACCGTCAGAATTCCGATTCCCCAACGCCATCCCTCCCGTCGAGGCTGCACCGGCGGCGCCGGTTGCCGCGCCGGCTCGACGACCGCCGGACGAGGTTTTTCACCGCTGCGATGCAAATCGGGACGCAACGGCAGCTCCAGCTTGACCGTACGCTCGCCGCTATCTTCCAGCGGGGTCTCCACCAGGGCCACCCGCATTTGCTCGATCGATTGGAACCGCCTCTCCGGCCGAACCGCCATCGCCCGGTCGATCAGTCGCAGCAAAGCCGGGTTGTACCGCCCGGCCGCAGCTTCCTCTGCGGGACGCAGCGGATCGTCGAGCACTCGCGCCGGCGCCTCGATCGGCGCGGCGCCGGTCACGCAGTGATACAGCACCGCGCCCAGGGCGTAAATATCGGTCCATGGGCCGTAACCCTTTCCATCGACCAGATATTGCTCGATCGGCGAGTAACCCGGCGAGAACACGCTGGTCACGCTCTTGCTGCGCCGGCCCAGCGCCTGACGGGCCGCGCCGAAATCGATCAGGATCGTGCGGTTATCCGAGCGGAGATAAAGATTGGCGGGTTTGAGGTCGCGATGCAGGTAGCCCTGGTCATGCAC
>JBATDL010000279.1:0-2261 GCA_049663445.1 Candidatus Competibacter sp. | reverse complement strand
ATCCATTCAGCGGCGGCGCTCGAACGCGGATAAGAGGCCAATTCATCATAATCAATCACTGGGAGCGTTTTTCATGAACCGTCCGTCGATCGGCGCCCTGCTGTTCCTGCTGGGGCTGTTGAGTTTGGTGTCGGCCACGGCCGAAGACACCGATTCCAAACAAATTGGCATGGTGACCGGATCCAAGACCGGTACCTACATCCAATTTGGCAACGACATTGCCGGTGTCGCCAAAACCGTCGGTTTGGATATCCTGGTCAAGGATTCCCAGGGTTCGATCGATAACATCAAGCGCATCAACAGCAAGGAAAACGCCACCTTCGGCATCGTGCAATCCGACGTGCTGGGATTCCTCAGCCGTTCGGAAAGCCCGGAGATGCGCCAGCTTGCCGGCCGGCTGCGGCTGATCTTCCCGTTCTACAACGAGGAGGTCCATCTGTTTGCCAACAAGTCGATCCAGTCGTTCGACGGCCTGACGGGCAAACGGGTGGTGGTGGGCCAGCAGGGCAGTGGTACCTGGCTGACCGCCATGAATCTGCTGCAACTGACTGGAGTCAAGCCGGCCGAGTTGCTCAATTTGCCGCCGTTGCAGGGCGTGACCGCCGTGCTCAAAGGCGAAGCCGATGCCATGTTCTACGTGGCCGGCAAGCCGGTCAGCCTGTTCACCAAGCTGGGCAGTCTGACCGATAAGCCGGAATTCGCCCCGCTGCTGGCGAACGTGCATTTCGTGCCGCTGGACGACCCACGCATGCTGCGCGAATATCAGGTGGCCGAAATCGGTCAGGGCGATTATGAGTGGACGAGCGGCAGCGTACCGACCATCGCGGTGAAGGCGGTGTTGATGAGCTTCGACTTTTCCGGCAAACAAAGCCCCTATTTCGCCCAGCGCTGCCGGCAGTTGGCCAAGCTGGGTCAGGCTATTCGCGCCAATATCGGCCAGCTCAAGCAAACCGGTCATCCTAAATGGAAAGAGGTCAACCTCGATGAAAAGGTTGGCCTCTGGCAACTGGATAGTTGTTCTCGCGCTGGTAAGAGCGGGGGCACGAACGTGGATCTCTCCCGTGAGTTGGAGAAGATGCTGTTGAATCAGTACGAGCGGCCCCGATATTCGATCCCGGCGGCCTGAAACCGGGATCGCCGGCCGGCGGCCGGATTTCGAAAGTTACGCGTGTGGGGGAAAGTCGATGCGATTCGTGCGAGCGGTCTTGGTCTTGGTGGGAATGTGGGTCGCCGGAGCGGCTCCGACGCTGGCTCAGGATGCCCGGCCGGATGCCCGCCTGGAGTTTTCCGGTTTTTCGGTGGGCTTGTTGCTCGGCTACAGTCAAGGGCAAGGCACGCTGGAGTTTCAGAACCGGCAATACCGGTTTTCGGTTTCGGGGCTCAAGGTGGCGACGGTGGGCATCAGCCAGTTGAACGCGGTGGGTCAGGTCTATCGCCTACGGGATGTGGCCGATTTCGCTGGGCGGTACGTCTCGGCTGAAGGCGGGTTGACTGTGTTTCAAGGTGGAGGCCCCGCCATGCTGCGCAATGAGAAAGGCGTGACGCTGTACCTGCAAAACACCCAATTTGGCCTCGACCTGACTCTTGGCGGTGGGGGGTTGTCGATCGTGCTGGACCCCGCCGACGAGCCGGCCTCACCGGCCAGTTGAACGAACCGACCATTGTTGGGACGGCGGGATCATGGTGGAACAAATTCTGCTCAGCAGCAGTTCCTTTGATGGATTGCGCGAAATAGGCGGTTTCGGTCAGCCGTTGCATACGCTGTATCCGCAAATCCGGGCGGTGTTGACCAGCGAACTGGAACCGGATGCGGCCTGGCTGCTGGCCGAACCGGTGGTGGATCGAGCCAACAACCGGATCGATTGGTACACCGAAGGCGATCCCGAGGATAAATCAGTCGCTTTGAGCGACCTGCCCGACGAACAGCGCCAGCCGCTCCGGGCTCGGATCGACGATCTGCTCGGCCGTGGGCGGGAGCTGGCGGAGCGTTACGCGACGGCCGAGGAAGTCCGTCTGAACCAACTGGGCGCGATTCTGCGGGCGGTACTGGCCGCGCCGGCGGAAACCGGAGTGTTTCTGGTCAACGGCCGGCCGGTGCTGACCGGCTGGGGCTTTGCGCCGGATCGTCCATGGTCGGAGCCGGCCGGTTCATCGGGTCTGGCGATGGTCTCGCCAGAATCGGCCGAGCCGCCCCACGATGTGGTGGTGCCCGAAATCCCCCTGCCCGAACTCGTGATTATCCTGTCGCAGCCCATTCCACC
>JBATDL010000278.1:0-4112 GCA_049663445.1 Candidatus Competibacter sp. | reverse complement strand
CCGTCGCCGGCCTTCGTGTATTCCAACATCTGCCGGTCGCCGGTGGAGTTGCCGAATGCGGCGTATGGACGGCGACCGATCATCAGGTGGATACCCTCGGGCTTGCCGGCGTTATTGTCGTTGAGCAACAACTTGGGTTCCTTGGTGAGGAACGGCTTCCCATCCTTGTGGTAGCCGTACTTGGTCCCGCCAGCGGTACCGACCACCTGTTCGGGTGGGATGCCGTAGGTCTGCTCGGAGTATAGAGGTCCCAATCTAGAGCTGGACATATCTTACAAGTAACCTACTATTTTAATGACTAAATCCTTTCGAGCAGCCCTAGCGATGTACGAATCAGCATTGGGAAGACTATATATCCGCACGAAGTCCTGGCCGCCGCCGGTGACGATGTAGGTCTTGTAGCCGTTGGCGCGCAAGTGCTTGAGCACTTCCTGCATCGGCAGGTAGGTGAGTTCGGTGTAGGGTCGATCCCAGCGCGGGGCCTTGGCCTTTTCTAACCACGTTTTCACTTTTACGTTGAACGCCTCCACCGACATGCCGGTAAGCGTCGCGGCGAGGATCTTTTCAAGATCCTTCATCGTCAGCTTCGCCATCGCCTCGTGGTTGCCGGAGAGCACGGTCTTGAACGGCTCGACGTGCTTTAGCTCGGGCTTCTTTGCCACCAGCGCCGGAACCCGCTCCAGGCAGTACATCACCTGCGAATATATCGGATGCTCGACCCATAGCGTGCCGTCCTGATCGAAGGTGGCAATGCGTTCGGCAGGCGGTACGAACTTCGGGTTGGCTGGGTCGGTGGTTTCCTTTACGAAGTCCACGATGGACTGCTTGGCAGGGCCATCGTTCCACGAGGGCAGCGGATCGGTCTGGGCATGGGCACGCGCGCCCAAGGCGAGCAGGACGCCCAGCGCAAAGAGGCGGGTGACTGTTACAAAAGAGAGAGTGGATTTCATGGGTGGTTTCTCTCTACGCAGGGTATATGAGCAATTTTTGTAACGGGTATCCTCATCCCTCGTTGCCGCCGTGTCTGTGACGCAGGATACGGTTGACGAGACCGCGCATCGCCAGGTAAGGCAACACCGCGAGGATCACGGCGACTATCACCGCCTCGGACGGATAGACCCAGTGATGCACGATGATCTGGTAGATGGCATCGACGATGACGGCGGCAATGAAGACCTTACCCACATGCTTCCAGCCTTCTCGCAGGAGTTCCCGCCGGTGCGTCGGATCGCTTACGACAACAGCCCAAAAGAATAGCGGGCGACCCGCCCGCGCGTCTTGCATCCCGGCGCGAATCGCGAAGAATGCGGCGACCAGGGGCTGGATAATCAAGCGGAACGATAGCGGCGCGTGCGCGCCACTGGTGATATCGGTCCACACGCGCGTGAAGATGGTGACGATCTCGTCCATAGCGTTGTGTTTGTGTTTGCGTTTTCGGGTTAGTTAAAAAAGGCGACCCTTTCGGGTCGCCCGTTCAGACCATCACAAATGTTACCGCTATTACCGCTGTGGAGCAGGGTGGCGTGAAACGCTGGCGGCTTCCCTGCCGCCGATGTTTGCTTAGTTATTGGTCACCCCTTCCCATTCCTCCTTGGTCATGGGGGAGTCATAGGGCTTGTTCTTGTCCTTCTGGTGGGCGGCGCTAAAAAAGCTCTTCATGTCGGCCTCGACGGCGTCCGGTTTTCCCTTCGTCACCGCAGCAACCGTAGCCGGATGCGCTTTCGCTTCATCCATGCTGATCATGCCGTCTTTGTTGGCGTCAACTTCTTCAAAAGAAGGAAAACTCTCGTTGTTCCACTGCGCTAAAGCGACGCCAGATCCCATCAATAAAACCAAGCCACTCGCAGCGATCAAGGATTTCTTCATGTCGTATCTCCTGGTTGCAAGTCGTTATCGTACAGTTGTGCCAACTTGCTTCATCAAGCATCGGGAAATATATCAGAACGAGCCAACGATACCGCCGCTAGGTTAGCGATCATTCCTGCTTATTTTGGAACCATGGGCCGGGTCCGGCGGTGGGTTCGACCGACACGGCCAGTTCCTGGGTATAGGTCGCCCGTACTTGATCGCCCTTCTTGAGATCCTTGATGTCCATGTCGGCCGGGATCTTCAGGGTTACATGATGCACCGCGCCCTGGATCAACACCGTGCGTTTCTCCTTGTTGACGGCGAGGACGGTACCGACCATCTGCACTTTCTCCTCCACCACGCCGGCCGGCATCGCACCGGCTTGAGCGCGACCGGCGCTGACGGTGATCAGCCGGGCGTTGACGCCCGTGCCCTTGACGACTTCGAGCGATACCGCCAGCGCCTGGCGGTAGGTGGCCACCACCGTGTCGCCAGCCTTCACTTGCGGTAGGTTACGCACTTCGTCGCCGACCTGGATGGTGAAGGGTTTGCCGTTCTCACCCTTCAGGGTGAGTGTCCGGTGCTTTTGATCCACCTCCAGCACCATCGCGGTGGCGGTCATCTTCTCGCCGACATCCATGGCGTCGGCCATCGCTGCCATGGTCGGCTCGGCGGCAGCAGCCGGAGCCTTGTCCTGCGCCATCGCCGTGGTGGCCAACAGGCTGGCGGCGGCCAGAACGGTTAAGGTCATTGCTTTCTTCATGATGCGCTCCTCGTGAGTTGGGTTGGATCAAAACGGGTCGGCCACAACAGTGTAGTACACGCCGTTGCTGCCAAAATGCGGCTGGTAGGTAGTAGCTACTACCGTAATTGTAGTGTAGTAGCTGCCGCTGGGCGGAGACACTGGTGCAGTCGCTGCCGGGCAACGCCAATACCATCGCCGCCGATGATGGATCCGGTAATCTGCATGGCTGTTGCATCATTACGGTCGGGCTGCCGGCTTCCGTAGCCGGCGTAATATGCGCCACCAACGCCGCATCCTTATAAACCTATTAGCTTTTTCAACCGTCGCACTTATCTGCCGTGGATCTGGTCCAGCCGCGCCCGGAACTGTTGCGCCCAACCCTCGAAGGCTTGCCGCGCGTAGGCCCAGGTTGAATAAGCCTTGGCGTAATCCGAAAACCCGGTGCTGATGGCGTTGCCGACACCTTGCGAGGTGTCTACCACGTACTTCCTGCCAACCCGTGTATCGGCGTACTCCGCGACGACCCGGTTGGTCTTGCTATCGATGAACTGCGCGGCGATGCCGGTGCGACCCAGATAGGGCGCGGACCCCACCGGTCCACCCGCCGCCGCCCCCGAAGCCACGTCCGCGACCGTGGCGTAAGGCACCACCAGCGCGACCACGCTCATCTCCGGTTTGGTGGGCACCAAATCGACGATGGTGATCCGCACCCGCAACACCCCCGGCCCACTTTGGGTGACGATCGGGTAGGCATTTCCGAGCGCCGTCACAATAGCCTGATGAAAGTCATCGGTCAGCGCTTTCAACTCGGTTGGATCGATCGCCTTGTAATCGGCGTCGCTAGCGAGCTGAACCCGGATGCGTTCGAGTAGAATCTTGTCGAATCGGGCCAGATCGGCATCGCGATCGATCCACCGGTACGCGCCGCTGTCGCCGGGGACGGGCTGGAGCCGGTCGGGATAGGTCAGGAACCCGGCATACGCAGCGGACGCGGGAGCTTGTTCGCTCAGATCGGGGCTACTTGCGCAGGCCGCAAGCAAGAGCGTGAGCGGAACCAGGCTGGAGAAGATCAATCGACGCATAACTTTGAGTCCCTTTGTAGACGACACAGTAACTTGAAGGATGAAGATTAGGGACGCGAAGCATATCACCGGGCTGAGATCCGAGTGATCAAGTCCCAGTCCGAACTCAGGGTGACCGGAATAACGGGTTTCCTGGCACAACCCCCGCGCATCACCTGCGCCGGCGGCCAGTAGGAAAACGGCAGATTTTTCCGGCTCGATACCGGAACAAATGACATGGAAAAGCTAGACCATTTTGTGTCTTGGACATCGACCTTGCTTGACATTTTGGGACATTTTACGTGCATTAGAGGACAGTGGCGGTCGGTATTTGTCGCCAGACCGGCTCGTTGACCGCCACCCGCCGCCGGAGCCGTTTTATTCATGAAGTGGCCGGCGCCGAGAGTAATAGTGGGCAACCGGCGTCTCGGGATCGATGGACGGGAGGAGTTCCAACC
>JBATDL010000277.1:0-3441 GCA_049663445.1 Candidatus Competibacter sp. | reverse complement strand
AGGAATTCAGCACAGGATTCGCAGAGGCCGGCCAGCGCTATGTGATGCACCCCCGTTTCATTGACTACAACACCGATAGGGTGATCCGCTGGCTGGTCAGTCTTGACCGCTCTGGCCCGCAATTGCTGGTCACGTCCCTGCAAGCCCCTTCATCAAGCCCCTGTTCACTCAATACACCGGTGGAAAAACGGGTTGCTGCGAGCATTCCCTCGCTTTCGCTGACTCCCAGTCAGAACAAGGCATTCCAAGCGCTACGCCACTATGAAAGTACCGTCGTTTGGGGTCCACCGGGGACTGGAAAAACGCATTTCATTGGCGCAGCGATAGCCGCACTGGTAGCCGCGCATCACGTTGAGCAGAAACCCTTTCGTATACTCGTGACCGCATTTACCCATGCTGCCATCGAGAACGTATTGAAAAGCGTTGCTCGCACCCTCCAGACATGCTTCACCACCACGAATGTATCTGTGTGGAAAGCCGGAGAATGGAGGGGCGATAAAAAACCAGAACCCGTTACTGAGGTTGACCCGAAGTTCCGCAACCAGATCTTGGGACAGGATCAGGTGGTGATCGGTGCCACGGTTTACGCCTGCATTAAAGCCAACCCCGGCGAGGTGTTCGACTTGGTGGTCGTCGACGAAGCCAGCCAAGTGCGCCTTCCTGAAGCGTGTATTCCCTTGACCCTTCGCCAACAAGAGGGCCATCTGCTGCTTGCCGGTGATCACCAGCAACTTTCTCCTATCGTCAAGGGCGAATGGCCAGACCCGGTAAAGGGTCCCGCCATCCACGGCTCCATCCTGACTGCATTGCGCGTGGACCAGCACGCCGCGCTCGGCTTGCAGCTCCATGAAAACTGGCGGATGAACGCCACTCTGACATCCATTGCGGCTGAGTTCATTTACGGCGATCAATACAGGTGCGCTACGGACGAGATTGCGACCCAGCAACTCCGTTGGGCGGTGGCGGATGGCATGAGTCGCTTCGCCAAGCACTGCCTCGACCCCCAATATCCGTTTGTGATGGTGGTGCTCGACGGGGTGGATGCGGGTAAGGAAAATTTGTTGGAAGCGCGCTTGGTCGCCAGATTAACACGCGCGCTGCGGAATGGCATGGTCACGGCGGCTGGGACGCCCTATGCCAATGACCGGGACTTCTTCCACGGCACCGGAAAAGACGGACCCGGTGTCTTCATCGTGAGTCCTCACCACGTTCAAATTGCAGCGATCCGCAAGGCAATTGCCCGCAAGGGGCTGACGAACTCCTTCGTCGATACGGTGGAGAAAATGCAAGGTCAGGAGGCCGAAGCTGTCCTGATCTCCTATGGTGTTTCGGACCCCGAATTTGCGCTGCGCGAAGCGGCGTTTATCTACGGGCGGAACCGCCTCAACGTCGCCATCACTCGCGCCCGTTGCAAGGCGGTCCTTTTTCTGCCGAGACCACTTTTAGATGCGCCCCCCGGCGTGCTGGATGTGGAAGAAGCGGTCGCGGGACTCGCGTTCATGCGGCAGCTTTATGATCTGGCTGCCGAGAAGGGGGATCGGAAAATATTTAACTGTAAGAAAAGCAAGATAAGTGTGGAAGTACTGCGGTTCAAAGCTTAATTTTTTAGAGGTTCAATTCTCCGCGCCACCGCAGCGTCGCCGCTGTCTGGCTGATCGGCGTCTTGATTACCCCGTGCATGGGGTGCTCGCTATCTTCGATCTACTGGACATGAATGTCGGCCAGACGGAAATAGAGCACCGCCGCCGGTGGCCTCACGGCGGTTGAAAGCGTCGGTGTATGAGTGAGGCGGGATGTGGGAAGCAGGTTGCGGGTGGACCCCAGCTAGATCACCTGTCGGGTGCGGTGATGGCTGTACACGCCAATTGGCCTGTCGTCGATGGGTCATTGGACGGGAAGATAATCAGTTGATTAGGATGCGAAATCGCTTTTTTTTCGATACGCTGTTCCCGGATGAACGAGACTGACCACAGCAACCGCTCCACTTTTCGAACCGGAAAATCAAAATGCCGCGACTTCCTTGGCTCCCGCTACCCGTGGCCCGTTTGGCCCTGGCCCTCGCGGTGATCGCGATCATGGTGCTAGCCCTGATGCCGGCGACCACCGTGCCGGTGACCACCGCGTGGGATAAGTTAGATCACGGGCTGGCATTTTTCACCCTGGCCCTGCTCGCCGAACAGGCTTTTCCCGGATGGCCGTTCTGGCGCGGTCTCGCCTTGGGCCTAATGGCCTTCGGTGTGGGGATAGAAATCGCCCAGGGGTTTACACCGGACCGGGAGGCCAGTCTGTTGGATGTGTTGGCCGATGGCGTCGGCATCGCGATTTATGGCGCCGTGCGTCAGCTAACGGCCGCATGGGTCCGGACTGTCGCAGAGTAGGCGGGCGATGACACATTCTCGGCAAAAGGCGCGTTTACGACTCCACGCCGAGCATGACGCTGGTGGACTTGAAAACGGCAATCGCCTCGATACCTTCCTGGAGTTCCAGGCCGTCGAAACTCTCATTGGTAACGATGGCGGTGACGGTTTCACCACCTGGCAACTGGATCGTCACTTCGCCGTTGATCGCGCCCTTCTTGCAGCGGATCACGTTGCCTCGCAACTGGTTGCGGGCACTCAGCTTCAGCGGTGCGGACCCGCTCATGACCATGACCGACGATGCCTTGACCAGCGCGTAGACCTCGACCCCGTCGCGGATGCCCAGATTTTCCAGGCTCTGGGTGGTGACGAGGGCGTCGATTTGGTCGCCGCCGCCGATATCGACGCTGACATCGGCGTTGACCGGGCCGATGCGGAGGACGGTCGCCTGACCCTTGAACTGGTTTCTGGTGCTGATGCGCATCGTCGATCTCCGCGTAAAGTAGGTTGGTTGATAACCGGCACGCCTATCAATGAACCGCCCGTGCGTCTGGAAGCTCACCGGACGCACGGGCAGTCTACGGAAACGACGCTTGGGTGGCGATGCCTTACGCCGCCAGCGGCAGCGCCGCATGGCTAAAGCAGGCTTTGGGGCAGACCCGCGAACATGCCTCGCAGCCGATGCAGTCCATGGGGTTGGTGAGCGTCATGAACGAATTGTCGCTGTCGTCGTCATCGTCATCGTCGTCATCGTCAAGGTCCACGTCGTCCACCGCCCGCTGCACGATAGTCAGCACATCGCGCGGGCAAACCTTGTAGCAGCGACCGCAACCGATGCACTTGCCTTCGTCTAGCGCGACCGCGAATTGAGGAATCCAGGCGGCTCCTCCACGAGTGATACCGGTGATATTGGGTTCTGCGCCCATAAATGACCTCTCTAGTTACATAGGATGTCCTGGTACGGGGGCGTATGCCCGAACCGGGAACAGTTAGGGAACCGTTTATTCCTGCCAGCCTTCCGCTTCCATCGCCTCGAAGCGCTGGGGGTCGTTTCGCCGCCGGCGCGCGCCGGCCAGCCAGGGCG
>JBATDL010000276.1:0-1736 GCA_049663445.1 Candidatus Competibacter sp. | reverse complement strand
GTACGCATGCACCGTGCGCCACTTGGGAAAGTCACTGGGCAGCGCTCGCCACTGGCAGCCCGTGCGTAGCAGGTACAGCACGGCGCAAAACACCTCGTACAGGTCTACCGTCCTGGGCTTGGTTTTGCGCCTGGCCTGCGCCAGCAGCGGCAAAAGTTGCCCAAACCGTTCTCTACTGATGTCACTGGGGTATCTCTTCGTACGCATCCCCCGATGTTCGCAGACTCAGCAGAAGATCGTGAACACGTTCTAATCCAGTGCCGGTGGTTCGCGCATCGTCGCGCGTGGGGGAATATCGAGATCGGCACCGCCAAACGCGACGATCCGCGAGCGAATCGCTGTAGCAAGATTGGTCGGTGGAACGGGTTCTCCCACCACGAGGCGCAAGATCTCGCGCACCTCTTCTTCTATCGACCGGCCGTGTTCGGCCGCGCGTAGGCGCAGGCGCTGCTTCAGACCATCATCAAGATTGCGAATCGTAATACTGGCCATGATGTCCTCCGTCGGAGTTTCAAAAGACTCAGCATGGATTGCTTGACATCCTTCCCGTCCTTCCAAGTGGGGAGGATGTCAATACCGATTTGAATCGATCTGAAGCATTTCGAGCCAAAGCATTTCAAAGACTTTATGTCCCGATGCATCCGCAAAGGCACGTGCGATATTGGGTAACTCGGAGATCGCTCTGCGAACGTCATCCATCTCTATAGGTTTGTCAGACTCTGGCGCGTCGATACGCAATAGATGATCTCGACCCACTAACAAACCCGCCTGTCCCAAGGCGTTATGGGATTGTGCTTTCATTGCTGCCCTTTTGAAAGTCTTAGCCCATTGCTCACAAGTTAAGGCATTTCGGTGATTGTCAAGGGGGAAACGAGGGGTGTTGGTGGCGGTTTATGCGGTTTGCGCGGTCGCTTAATAATGCCCAACTCGCGGGCATGGTCGGCCAAATAACGGACCGGGTCGGTGGTCGGGTTTTGGGCGACGGCGTGGGTCACGAAATACAGACTGCGGTAGACCATTGCCGGGGACAGGTCGGCGAACGGCCGCGCCAACGCCTCGGCGACGGCATCGGTCAAGTCGATCAACACGGCATACAGCAGCCAGGTCGCCCACAGCTGCATTTCGATGGCGTTTTCGGCGCCGCAGTAGAAATAGGCCAAGCCCAACAACCGCTTGACGATCGCGAAGGCGTCTTCCACCCGCCAGCGTTGGGGGTACAGCGCCACTGCCTGGGCGGTCGGCAGGCGGGTCACGTCCAGGGCATTGGTCAGATAGCGATAGACCGTGCCGTGGGCCTGGACCTCGATCAGGCGGACTTGCTGGCGCGTTGTGCCCTCGCCGATCCAGACGATCCGGTCCCGAATGGTGGCGGTATGCACCAGCACCTTCACCACTTCGTACTTCAGGTTCTTTTTCGCCCGGGTCAGCCAGGTTACCCCCCGCGCCGTGAGGGTTGCCCACCGCGCAAAATCGGTGAATCCCAGATCGAAGAGGACCAGCGCCCCGGTCGGAATCGCCGACAACAAGCGCTCCCAAAAGCGGGCATCATGACCGTTCGGGTCAGCGTCGTACCACACCCGCTGCGGCAACCGCGACGCCAAATCCAGCAGTGCCATCATCCGACCGGCCAAGGGCGCCTTCACCGCATCTTGCAGCAAGCCAATCTTGCGCAACAGCCCGTCCAGGGTCGACCCATCGGCAATCAGGACCACCGTAAAGTGGGCGGTGGCCCAGGC
>JBATDL010000275.1:0-1703 GCA_049663445.1 Candidatus Competibacter sp. | reverse complement strand
GTCTGGCCCGCACGGCGCGATAGGCAGTCCGAAAGGGATCGCCGAGCTCGAACAGGCGCAATTCGGCCGCCGCCCGATCCCAAGTCAGCATCCAGTCGTAATAATTGGCGCGGCGCTCGTTGCCGGTATTGCGAACCCGCCATCGATGAAAGCGCGCGATGGCGCGGGCCGCCACCCACAACGCCGGCAGCGCGCCACCGATCAACACCAGTGGCAGCCAGGGCGCGTATCCCCACAAGATGCCGGCCATCGCCAACAGGGTCAGACCGTTCTGGGTCAGGCTGCCGATGTTCTCCAGCAGCGCCCGCGGACGGTCGCGCGCGTCCACCCGCGCTCGGTGCAACTGATCGTAGTATTCGGGGGTTTCGTAATAACTCAGATCCAAATGAACGGCCTGAGCGTGAATCCGGTCGTCGAGATAATCGCGCAACCATTCCGCTTGGGCGGTCCGCACCCAGGCGGCAATGCTGCGCAAGCCTTCCGTAAGCAGCAGCAAGCCCGCCATCAGCGCCACCCAAACCAGGCTTTGCCGCAGCGCTGGCCAATCTCCTGGCGCTTGCACCGTGACGACCAGACTATCCACCAGAGTGC
This sequence comes from Candidatus Competibacter sp., assembly GCA_049663445.1. GTDB lineage: Bacteria > Pseudomonadota > Gammaproteobacteria > Competibacterales > Competibacteraceae > Competibacter. The sequence goes on along the minus strand of JBATDL010000275.1, from coordinate 1,112 downwards.
GGGTCAGCAGTACCACCGCGACGGGCAGCAAGCCCTGCGCCACCACCAGCGCCGCCCAGGCCAGCGTCCAACCGCGGGTCGCGCGCCAGATCAGTCCCAGCGCCCAGGGCAGGTGGGGCAACTGCGCCAGCATCCTGTGGAATCGCTCGGCCACATAGGTGGCGCGCATCGACAGGCGTTCAGTCGCCAAGATTGCATTCGCTGCTGTTACTGAGCATCCGGTTTAAACAACCATTCCCGCAGCGCATCGCGCTGGCGCACGGTTTCAGCCAGTTCCCGGTCACCGCGCAACAGACGCCATGCCGCCGCCCCATGGCGCCGCATCAAATCCCTCACCCGCACCAGATAATAGCCATACAGCACCCATGATCCCGGAGGGATCGGATACATATAGGCCATTTCTTCCCGACTGGGAAACAACCGCCGCCACAAGACCGCCGCCCGATCACCAAGCCGCCCCGGCTTGAAAAAGTTGATTGTGTTCGCGGTCATCGCCGCCGTCTCGGCGCCCGCGTCGAACAGCCGCCGTTCGGCCTGTTCGATCACCTCGGCCGACAGATCGGCTGGTTTCAGCGCGGTCAGAACTTCCGCCGGCACCGCAGCGCCAGTTCGGGCGCTGGCCAGATGGAGGATTAAGTAGACCCCCTTGCGCCAGCGGTGGCGCGAAACTCGCGCGCGCAATGCCGGCCAGTCGATCTCCGGCTCGAACCGTTCGATGAAAATCGCAATGTCGCACAGCGCCCGCAACCCGAAATCGAATTCGTGCTGGTAGGAAGCGTGCAGGCAAAGATGCAGCAGAAAATCTTCCACCGACAGCGTCGCGGTGTCGATCTTCATCTCGGCGATGCGGACCGTCCGGGCGTTTTGCCACAATTCCTCGTCATCCATGCAGTCTTTTTCGTCGGCGATCCTGATCGTCCAATGTACTTCCACCGGCACGAAGCCGCCCGGCTTCTGGCAAACGAAGTCCTTGCCGAACGATGGAATCAGAGTCTCAGTCGCGGGATAAATCAGCCGGTAGCCCAGTGCCTTCACCACCCGCCACGCCTCCCGCGCCAGGCTTGCGGGAACCAGCAGGTCAATGTCACTCATCGGTCGCAGAGCGATATTGC
>JBATDL010000274.1:0-5885 GCA_049663445.1 Candidatus Competibacter sp. | reverse complement strand
AAAGCTCAGATGAAAAACATCGATTTCGGCGAGATTACCTGTGCGGAGTTCTTGCAGGAGCTGTCCACCAGCTCCGCCGATGACGCGGGCGTCGTGCTGATGTGGATCGACGGCTACCTGAGCGGCGTATCCGGCGACACCAGCCTGGACTGGAAGGAGTTGGAAAAATTCAGTACCAATCTGGTCGCCTATTGTGGCAAAAAGCCCGACGAAAAAGTTTTGGATGCCGCCGAGGCGGTCGGCATTGCCGAGTAGTCGGCAATGATCGTTCTCAACGGTACTGCCGCAGATACCACCATTCGTAAAACCGCTTGGCCTGATGACCGAACCAGGACGGCGGCAGGGTGATCAACCGCTCCGGCGTGCGCCAGATCAGCATTCCACGATCCAGCATGTCCACGATGCAGATCAGTTCGGTTTTGAAGGTCGCGGTCGGCGATTTGCCGTCCAGTTCGGCCAGCAGGTTGACGGCGGCAGCCCGTGCTTGCAGGTCGGCGATGTGGGCCTGCTTGGGCATCCAGTCCGGCCCCGGAAAACTGCCGGAATCGCCGGCTACGTAAACCCGTTCCCAGCCCGGCACCCGACATTGCGCGTCGGCCTGGATTAGCCCGCCCGGCGATTTCGGCAGGGCGGTATCGTCCAGCCAGGTGGGGCCAGTCATGCCGGGCATGAACAGGATCAGATCGGCGGCGAATTCTACTCCTTCCGTCACCACCTTATCGGCTTCGAAACGGACCAGTTTGCGGCCGAGCCGGGTTTCGATCCCCAGTTCTTCCATCATTTTCAGTAGCCGGGCAATCGCTGGTGGCCCCATGCGCTGGCCCGGCTGTTCGGCCGGACTGAAGAACACCAATTTGAAGCGATCACGCCGACCCTGGCGGCGCAGTAGTTTGTCGATGCCGAACAGGAACTCGAACATCGGCCCACCGCGCACCGCCGAGGGTTCGTTGGGATTACCGGAGAAACCGATGGCGATGGTGCCCTCGTCCAGCGCGCGTAGACGGTCGCGGATCGCCTCCGCCGCCTCGATACTGGCGCAAGGGATCAGGGCGTGTTCGATGCCGGGCAGCCGCCGGAGGAACCGGCCACCGGCGCCGATGATCAGCCCGTCGTTATCGACCGGGCCGGTATCGGTCAGCACTTGCCGGCCATGGTCGGCCAGCCCGGTGACGGCGCCCTGATGAAAGTGGACCTGTTGCCGCGCCAGAAAAGCGCGCAGGTCGATGCGTAGATCCGCGCCTTGCCGCAAACCGCTCGGAATCCAGATCAGGCTGGGGTAGAACAGAAATTCCGGGCGCGGCGCGATCAAGGTGATGTCGGCGGTCGGCGCCAGCGCACGGATTCGCTGGGCGGCGGTCAGGGCGGCAAAGCCGGCGCCGATGATGGCGATACGATGCATGAGGGTTCTCGGGCGATGGGACGATGGATCATTATCCTACTCCGGTCAGTCTCGCCCCATGATAAATCGCAGCTTCAAGCACCAGCGTTTTCAGCGGGCGCGTCGGGGTCGGGCAGGGATTTGGCGAGTTCGATGTCGGCGTAAGCCTGTTCCCGATCTTCAAGGTCTCCCACGATCTTGGCGATGCGGTCGTAACGCAGAGCCACCCAGAAACGCAGCGCCGGCCAGTTCCGCAATCCGACCGCGACCCGGATTTCCCGATAACCGGTTCGGGCGGCCCGCTGTTCGAGCTCCTCGGTGATCTCCCGGCCCACGCCCCGCCGTTGCCAGCGCGGGCGCAGGCACAAATGGCCGACACAGAGGGTTTCGGGATGGCCGCGATGGACGCTCAGCAGCCCCTGAAGCTCGTCGTCGCTTCGGTGTCGGACCAGGAAACTTCTCTCATGCGCCGAATGACCGTTGGGCGGCAGCGTGTCGTGGCGCAGCACGCTCAAGGCGAGATGCTCCAGGTCTCGTTCCGGTCCGAGCAGCCGGAACACCGCCTGGTTCTCAGCCAGGATGGACGCCACCGCCGGCAAGTCGTGTTCGCGGGCTTCCACGAGCCAGCAATGGCCCGTTTCCCAAATCGAGGCGAGGAGGTTCATGAGGTTGAGGCAACTCCTGAGTGGATCGACCGATCCGTTGGGCACGGATCGTCAAAAGTGAAGGAAGCCCAGGGGGAACCGCCGCTCATAACTCGCGGATCACCCGGCAGGGGTTACCAGCCGCCACTACCCGCGCCGGCAGGCTGCGCGTCACCACGCTGCCCGCGCCGACGACGGTATCGGCGCCGATTTCGATACCCGGCCCGATGATGGCGCCACCGCCGATCCAAGCGTTTTCCCCGATCCGAATCGGCGCGGCCATTTCCAGGCCGCTGGCGCGTTCCGTGGGGTCAAGCGGATGATAGGCAGTATAGATTTGCACTCCGGGACCGAACTTGCAATTCGCGCCCACCTCGACCCGATTGCAGTCCAGAATCACACCGTTAAAATTGAGATAGACGCCCGGCCCCAGGTGGACGTTGGCGCCGTAGTCGCACTGGAACGGCGGCTCGATCCATACACCCGCGCCCACCTCGCCGAGCAATTCCTGAAGAATGGCGCGGCGTTGCTCGGGGTCGAGCGGCGAGGTGGCATTGAAGCGCGCGGTCAGCAGTCTCGCTCGCCGCCGGGCCTGAACCAGTTCCGGGTCCGAGGAGCGATACGGTTGGTTAGCCAGCATTTTTTCGCGTTCGGACGGCGGCATGGATTCTCCGTGGTTGCTTGCCGGATCGGGCGCAGACTCGACGGCCCGCTGCGGGTTATCATTGACAATCGAAGGGTTCCCGAACAACGCCCCGGTCGGGGATAAGGCGGATCGACAAGGAATGACCAACGATAATCCCATCGGGGTGTTCGATTCCGGGGTGGGCGGGCTATCGGTGCTCCAGCACATCCGGGCCGATTTGCCTCGGGAATCGCTAGTGTATGTGGCGGATTCGGGCCATGCGCCTTATGGTGGCAAACCGATCGATTTTATCGTGCGTCGTTCGCTCGCCATCACCGAATTCCTGCTGGCGCAAGAGGCTAAAGCGGTGGTGGTGGCCTGCAACACCGCCACGGCGGCGGCCATCGCCCGATTGCGCGCCTGTTTTTCCATTCCGATCATCGGCATTGAACCCGCGCTCAAGCCGGCCGTGGCCGCGACCCGATCCGGCGTGGTCGGCATTCTGGCCACCGGCAACACCGTCCGCAGCGACAAGTTCGCTGCCCTGCTCGACCAGCATGGCCAGCGGGCGCGAGTGATCGTGCAGCCATGCCCAGGGTTGGCCGATTGCGTGGAACGCGGCGACCTGCACGGTCCGCGCTGCCAGATGCTGCTGGCGCGTTACCTGCAACCGTTGCTGGCCGAGGGCACCGATACCTTGGTGCTGGGCTGCACCCATTACCCGTTTTTGATCCCGGCGATCCAACGGTTGGCCGGTCCGGCGGTCGCCATTCTCGACCCCAGTCCGGCGGTGGCCCGACAATTGCGCCGCCGGCTGGAAACCGGGGACTTGCTGACCGAAGCGCGCGCGGCCGGCAGCGTGCGATACTTCACCAGCGGCTCGCCCGAACCGACCGCCGCGTTGATGACGCACTTGCTGGAGCATCCGGTCAAGCTCGAAACGCTGCCCGAGCACACGCTCCACGACACCCTGGAACTCTTAAAATTTAAAACTTGAAGCTCTCTGAAGGAACCCACCGTCATGCAGCAGGAATCCGGTCCTCCCCTTGCCGACAGCAACCCGGACCCCCGGCGCTTTCCTTGCGCGCAGTGTGGCGCGTCGCTTGAATACGCCCCTGGCACCGAGGTGCAGCGATGCACCTACTGCGGCCATGAAAATCGCATCACCGTTGCCGTCGTGCCCATCGAGGAACAGGATTTCCGGCAAACGCTGCGCGATCTGGCCAATACCACGAGCACCCGCGACAGCATCTCTATCCATTGCGATTCCTGTGGGGCGTCCTACAGCTTCGACGCCGCCGTGCACGCCGGGGAATGCCCATTTTGCGGCGCGCCGGTGGTGGCGAAAACCGAACGGCATCGCGAGTTGCAAGTCCAGGCGCTGTTGCCGTTCGCAATCGAACGCGAACAGGCTCGGACGGCGTTCCGCCAGTGGCTCGGCGGCCTGTGGTTCGCGCCCGGCAAGCTCAAGGATTACGCCCGCAACGACGCTCGCCTGACCGGCATGTACGTGCCCTACTGGACCTACGACACCGACACTACCACCCGCTACCAAGGCGAACGCGGTGACAACTATCAGGTCCAGGAGAGCTACCGCTCCATCGAGAACGGCCAGGAGGTCGTGCGCACTCGCTTGGTGACCAATGTCCGCTGGAGCCCGGCGGCGGGCGTGGTCTCCCGGTTTTTCGACGACGTACTGGTTCTGGCCAGCCGTTCGCTGCCGCGCGAAGTCACCGAACGCTTGGAACCTTGGGATCTGGCCAAGCTGCTGCCCTACCGGGAAGAGTATCTCAGCGGTTTTCGCAGCGAGATGTATCAGGTGGAGCTGGATCAGGGTTTCGAGCGCGCTCGCGAGATCATGGCCTCCACGATCCAGCGCGACATTCAGCGCGATATCGGTGGCGACCATCAGCGCATTCACGCCGCCGACACCCGCTACGATGAAATCCGTTTCAAGCACATCCTGCTGCCGGTGTGGATGTCGGCCTTCCGGTTCCGCGACCGAGTCTACCGTTTCGTGGTCAACGGCCGCAGCGGCGAGGTGCAGGGCGAGCGGCCCTACAGCCCCTGGAAGATCGCCTTCGCCGTTATCCTGGGGCTACTGCTGATCGGCGGCGGCATCGCGGTCTGGCAACATTACGAGGAAGGCGCCCGGAGTCGGCCGCAATTCGACTATCGGCCACGGTTGGGCGCTAGTCCGCGCGAATACGGCGGTCACGACGATAACCAGCAGCAAACCCAAGGCATCCACTAACAGATGATGGAGTAGTGCTTTAGATGTGGATATATGATTCCTATAATTGCATTTTATTCAAATAGATGAAGGTCAGTATATCTATATCGGGAACGCCACCTCCTCCGAGGTTATGATCCGTGTTGCCATGATCAGAATTAGGCCTAATCGGTTGGCGGCATGCAAACCGTTTCCAAGAAGAACCGCTTGGGCGGCTTATGAGTTCACGGCCTCTTTGAGGGCTCGCCTAATAATGCCGGGGATCATTTTACTTGACCTGAACAACGCGTTTCGGACATCGTTCCTGCCCACTTCCTCCTGACGAGCATCCATCCCCATGCGACCCCTTTCTCCCGCCGGCCAGCAGGCGATTCACGATCTGGCCCAACGGCATGGCTTCAGTCCAGCGGCCGTCCACTGCATGCTAGAAGCCGTGATCCACGGTAACGGCAGCATGGCGCAGTTCAACCACCCCGAATTCGGCGGCTCCGGCCAATGGATGTCGGGCGGCATGACCATGGTGTCGGATCTGTTCAATCACGCCCTGAAAAGCCGAGTCGATGGACTGTGCAGCGAACTCTCCGGTCTGATCGCCCAGCAGCCCGGACTGATACAGAGCGGCAGCTTTCAGTCGCAGAATCAAAGCGGTGGCTACGGCCAGCAGCAAGGCAGTTATAGTGGTGGCCAGCAACAAAACAGCGGCGGCGGCCAGCAACAACAGAACGGCTCGGGACCGGTCGGATCAGTCAGCCTGTTCGTGCCCCCCGCCGCCGACGCGGCCGGCGACTGGTGGGGTAACAGTCTGCGTTGGCCAAACAGCACTGGCGCCCAGAATGGGGCGCGCTACGCTTACTTTGCTCAGGCACGACGGTTGGCCATTGAAGTCGGTGGCCGAGTGACGATCTACGATACGCTGGATCATCAGATCGGCGGGTTCTCGCAGCAGCAGGGCTACGGCGGGTCGCTGACCTTTTCCAGCCAGTACGGGCTGGTGGAGGTTGCGGG
>JBATDL010000273.1:0-5465 GCA_049663445.1 Candidatus Competibacter sp. | reverse complement strand
ATAAACTCAAACAGTTCCGCCGAGTCGCCACCCGCTATGAAAAACTCAAAGTCCACTTCCTGGCTTTCGTCACCCTCGCCCTCATCGTGATCATGCTCCGCTAGCAATTTTGTGAACACGACCTAGCCATCCGATTGTGCCCCACTAAAAAGTGGGCACAACCCGCGTTGCGCCAACCACGGGTGCTCGCATTCCAACAACCTTCCGGCAAACCATGATTATTCTCAACAAGGCACATGGCTTACCGCTAGCGACCCGGTTCCGAGAACTGGGCCTGCTGGCTGGCCTGCTGGGCGTGCTCGTTGCCGGCTTGGCTTCGGCCGCCGACACCGCCAATGCCCACTCGCCGCTGGGCATCAACATCGCCGGGCTGAACTACTGGAGCACGGAATGGACTCTGATCGACATCATGAAGCGCTCCGGTAAGTGGTTGACCCAGTGCACCTCACAAAACTCGCCTCATTGCACCGCCCAGGAATGGGATACCCACGAACAGGACCGGCTGGATCTCGATGAAAACGGCTGGGTCCGCTCACTGCCGGCCGCCGCTGATCTTACGACTCGCTACCGCACTGTGGCCACGCTGATGCTGCAAGGCGACGGTGGCGCGCATCCGGTCGGACCCTACACCGTACTGTACGAAGGCGAGGGCACGCTGGAATACCAGTTCGATGCCACCAAAAACCCCGAATTGTCCCAGCTCGGCCGCGACGTGGTGGAGGTCAAGCCCGGTACTCGCGGCATCCTGCTCAAAATCATCGCCACCGATCCCCACAAAACCGGCAACTACCTGCGCAACATCCGCGTCGTCCCGCCGGGCGGGATCTGCAACGACGACCCGTTCGACTATGCCGAGGACGTCACCGTCTGCCGGGAGCGAGGTGGCAACTACACCCCCCTTATCGAGATCGTCGAGTCCCAGCGTTTTCACCCGCTGTTCCTGCGCGACTTGCGTCCCTACCGGGTCATCCGCTTCATGGAGTTCCTGGGCGCCAACACCAGCCCGCTGGTCGAATGGGCCGACCGGCCGCGACTGGAGCACGCCCGCTGGAGCGGTGACCACGGCGCGCCGGTCGAACTGGCGCTGGATCTGGCGGCGCGACTGAACGCCGACCCCTGGATCAACCTGCCGGCGCGGGCCAGCGACGATTACGTCAGGCAGTTCGCACGCTTGGCGAAGGAGCGGTTGCACCCAACCCAGCCCATCTACGTCGAATACGGCAACGAGATCTGGAACGACGCCTTCGGCGCCGGCGCCTGGGTTCAGCAGCAGGCGCTCCAGCACTGGCCCGACCGGTCCGGTGGCCCCTCGCCGTTTACCCGTCGCGTGAACGGCTACGGCAAGCGCTCCGCCGAAGTCTGCGCGTTGTGGAAACAGGAGTGGGGCGACGACAGCCAACGGGTGCGCTGCGTGCTGGCCGGCATGGCCGCCAATGTTTGGATCAGTGAACAAGCGCTGCAATGCCCGTTGTGGGCGGCGGAGAACGGCGGGCATCCCTGCGTCGAAGGGATGGCCGTTCTGGCGATCGCACCCTATTTTGGCCATCACCTGGGCATGACCAAGCACGCGGCGGCGGTCGGGGCCTGGACCGGGCAGTGGGACGGCGGCTTCGAGACGCTGTTTCGGGAACTGGCGCGCGGCGAGGTGCTTAACGATCCCAATAACCTGGCGCTGCCGGCGGTCTACCGGCACATCGACCGGCACAAGGCGTTGGCCGATCGTTACGGGCTGGCGCTGGTGGCCTACGAAGGGGGCCAGCATCTGGCCGGCGTCGGTGCGGTCCAGGACGACGCTCGGCTGGAAAAGCTGTTCACCGATGCCAACCGCGACCCGCAAATGGGCACGCTCTACACCGATTATCTCAACGGTTGGCGCCAGCACGGCGGCCAGTTGTTCGTACATTTTAACAGCGTCGGTCGCTACGGAAAATTCGGCAGTTGGGGCGCCAAGGAGTATCAAACCCAGACCGGCGCGCCCAAGCACGACGCCCTGCTGCGTTTCATCGCCGCCAATCCCTGCTGGTGGGACGGCTGCGCCGCGCCAACCACCACTCCCTAAACCGCCGACCGTCGCGTGGATCGGCTTCGGCCGAACCAGACCGGCCGGTGGGTCTCTGCCCTTCAGTGAGAGGCCCGTGCCGTCTCGCTTCAGCCGCTCGCTTCCGTTAGCCAGTCGCGCGGTTGCAAAAAGAAATCGGTCAGCCGCGCTTCCGGGCTATCCGGTTCGGGTCGCCAATCGTATTCCCAGCGCACTCGCGGCGGCAGCGACATCAGAATCGACTCGGTGCGTCCGCCCGATTGCAGGCCGAACAAGGTGCCCCGGTCGTACACCAGATTGAATTCGACATAGCGCCCGCGCCGGTAAAGCTGAAATTCCCGTTCCCGCTCGCCGTAGGACAGGTTCTGCCGCCGTTCCACGATGGGCAGATAGGCCGGTAGATAGTGGTTTCCGACGCTACGCAGAAAGGCGAAGCAGCGTTCGAACCCCCAGTCGTTGAGATCGTCGAAGAACAGCCCACCGATGCCGCGCGGTTCGTCGCGGTGCTTGAGGAAGAAATAGTCGTCGCACCAGCGCTTGAAGCGGGGATGGACCTCCGGCCCGAACGGCGCGCAGGCGGCGCGGGCGGTACGGTGCCAATGGACGCAATCTTCCTCGAAACCGTAGTACGGGGTGAGGTCGAAACCGCCACCGAACCACCAGACCGGCTCGGCGTCGTCTCGAACCGCGTTGAAAAAGCGGATGTTGGCGTGGGAAGTGGGTATGTAGGGGTTGTGCGGATGGACCACCAGCGACACGCCCATGGCTTCGAAGCCGCGCCCGGCCAATTCCGGCCGCTGGGCGGTGGCTGCGGGCGGCAGGCGGGCGCCGGCAACGTGGGAAAAGTTGATGCCGGCCTGTTCGAACAGCGCGCCGTCGCGCAGCACGCGAGTGCGGCCGCCACCGGACAGACCGCTGTTGCCTGCGGGACGCTCCCAGGCATCTTCCTGGAACATCGTAGTACCGTCGACCATTTCCAGGGTGCGGGTCAGCCGGTCCTGCAATTCGCGCAGGTAGGCCAGTGTGGCGTCAACATCAGGGGTTTTGGACATAGCGCTTCCACAACTGAGAGAGGGTGGCCATATAGCCCGGCGACTCGATCGGCTCGTCGCCGCGCACGGGCTCTTGATCTTCGCCGTTACGGCGGCAATAGTTTAAGGGTGGCGCGGTCGAGATACGTGATATCCGCCGGTCGATGTGGCGACGAACCGGCAAGGTGTAAGCCTGAATGACGGCGAAGAGGGCGTGACGAGACATGGGCGATTACAGCAGCGAAAGATACAATCCGACGTTCCCACACTGCGGCCAGTTGCGGCTGTTCTTCGAAGGCTCCTACCTGCGGATGAGCGGGGTTGCTGAAGGCCGACGTTATCGGCGCCGTGATGCTTTTCGCGCTGCTGCGCTGGGGGATTTTCCCCAAAACCCGCCGATGACCGGGAAGATGGATTGTGGGGAGATCTCCCGTTTCGGCGATTGACGATGCCGCCGACTCAATACAAGTGAGGCTCATGCTCCGTAGTTCTGGACTGCGGAGCATGAGCCTCACCATGAAACCGCCAAGCTTTGCGGTGTTTTGCAGCCCTGACGCGTCCCATGCCGCTCAAGGCGGTGTATCCCGCGTTGCTATTTCACCCCACGCTCGTGGGCCAGGATGGTCTGCGCCTGCGCGGCGTTGCCCGGTGTGCTGAAACGAATCAGCGCAAAGGCCACGCCGGCACTGTCGGGACCCTCAAAGCCAGCGGCGTTATTGTCCGACACCTCGGGCATCCGCACCCGCACGAAGCCGGACAAGGCATTGCCAGGACGCGCCAGGGTGGAGGGATCGACCACGTTGAGTATCTTGCTCAGGTCCATGACCCCAGCCACGGAGAGGCGATCGGTATTGAAGGTCGATACCGGTGTATTGCGTCGATCACAGCCGTCGGCGCCACCACGACAATTTCGACCCAGCCAGACCACCAACTCGGTGGAGCCGTTGAGGCTAGGGTCCAAAAAGTAACGTAGATCGAAATGCACCAGGCTATTTTTACTCCCGTCATCGTCGTCCAGGGCCATGCCGCTGCTCAGCGGCGCATAGGCCGTCGGCTCGCCGCCGGTATAAACGATCTCATTAACACCCTGCCGAGGTCCCGAGTTCCCGGTACTGTCCGTCATCGGCAATGTAGGAATGTAGGCAGCCGATTGCCAGTTGCCGTTGATCACCATGGTATCGGCGTACATGGCAAAGTCCGGGTCGTTTGAGCCAAAGGTCGCCGAATTATTCGCCAGGATCATATATCCCAGCATCCCATCCAGCGCGGGAAGGCCGGAAGCGTTGACCACGCTCCCCCAGTCCAGCGCCACGAAGTCATCGCAACCGGTGAATAGCGAACCCTTGTGCTGGAGATTGCCGATGGTGTCGAAAAACCACCAACTGATCACTCCGGTTTCACCCGTATTGTCGGGAGCGCCGGTGAGGTCGCAATCAGTGGCGCCCTCTTGAGCAGCCGTGGTGAAACCACTGCTACCATTTGCCGAACCCCCTATCTCGATCTGGGTAGGGTCGTTACCCAAGGTCGAGGGTACGGTGATGCCTGTCAATGTATTGATACCCTTGCTGGAATCATACAGCATGTAAGGAATCAGTAGAGCCTCTCCGGGTTCGGCCTGGCTGATCGCCTGTACGGAACCCGTGTAGCTCGCGGCGAGCAGGGCGCCGGCGATCAACAAGTTATTGCGTTGCATTGCCTTCATCATTATCTATTCCTCCAGTTGATGGTTGATTAGCACCATGGGTTGATTAGCGCTGTTTATCGCAGAGCACTATTAGTGCCAATCAGCAACAAGCTCTATATGGATCTTCTCGATAAGTTGTGGCTGGCGCGCGAACGGAATTTCCCCAACCCCCTCTTTGTTAAAGGGTCCACCACGCTAGTGGCGGGGGATTTGGCTCAACCATCAGTGCTTCCACAACTTAAGCAGGATTGCTATAACCATAGGTTATGGCATCATAAACTACTAGGGATGATTGGATAGATCATCAAATGAACGGGTCATGGTGGTTCGATGGGTTCAATCTGGTCCAGGCGCTCCAAGCAGGCCGATCGCCATGCTCTTTCATGGGTCTGCTCCACGATCTCGGTTGACGATGTTTGACCCGCTTTGCCCACTTTGGGCTCGTTGGAAGAGCAGGGCGGATCATTCCGTCCGTCTTTTTGACTACGGGTCGCGTGAAAACATTCAATTTCCACGGGTCTGATTCCCCGTGGCTTGCCGCCTACCATCGTTTTTTGGGTACCCCGCACTTGCTACGAGGTCGTTTAGTCGCTTGCTAGAGCACCGGCCCGAGCATCGCGATGGCATTGTTCCAAAGGCGACGTTTCATGGGCCAGGCAGTGACCTCGTGCAGCTCGACTGGGCGTGAGCGAGCGATATATTCCTGCTGGCG
>JBATDL010000272.1:0-2489 GCA_049663445.1 Candidatus Competibacter sp. | reverse complement strand
GGGCGGGGCTGACCGCCAGCCCTTCGATTTCGATCAGCAGTTCCCGACGGCAGATATCGGCGCGCAGGAACAGCATCGGTGGATCGGCATCGAGCGCCTGGGCGATCCGCCGCCGCAACGGCGCCGGATCGAGATCTGGCCGACAGTAGATCTTCAGCAGCACCGGGCGCAGCGGCTCCGGTGTCAGGCGCTTGGCCTGGGCGAGCAGCGCTTGCAGATTGAGCAATGTCTCGTCCAATTGCGCCATTAGATCAAAATGCTGGCTGGCGTGGCCGACGATGCTGGCCGTGCCGGAAATATAGAGATGGTGGCGCCGCTCTCCCCAAGCTTCCAGCACGGCACGCGAAAACGAGGGGCTGCGCGGCCCGTACTGACGCGGGTAGCGAAAGGCGCTGGTTTGCCGCGGATTTTCAATCTGGATTCCCGCAGTCCGGCTGGCCAGCGCGTACAGCCGCAATCCAGGCTCGTCGGCGCCGATGGCGCAAGCGGCCGGCAGGTGCGTCTCGAATTCCGTCAGTTCCGCCACCAGCGCCTGATGCCGGCCGGCGCAAAACGCGCGGTAGCGTTCCATACCGCCGCATTCCTGGTTGATGGCGGGGAAATAATTCCAGACCCGCAGCAGGTGTGGGTAGCCCAGTTCGCGCGCCGCCGCGAACAAGCGCCGATAGACCATGGCGGCTAGGGGTTGCAAGGCGTCGGGAGCGTACTCGTCCATGTGGCACTGGAGAAAAAGAACGGTATCGTTGCCGGCGTGGCGCACACCGTTGGTCATCCCGGCGCGCACCGGCTGAGCGCTGAGCCAAACCTCGGCGGTCTCGGTCCCGCCCAGTTCGAGCAGAGGGATGACGCCGACTCGCGGATCGTCCATGGAGGCGGCCGGCTCCCGAAACCGGATCAGCGCCAGCAACCGTTCGTCGTCTACCAGTAAGTGGGCGGCTTGAGTTTCGTCGCAATGGACGACCTGGAAAGGAAACATGGGTGTCGTCTTACAAGCACGTCAAAACAAAGAGTTTATCGTTGCTCATGAACGCGAGAGGCCGTGCTGGGTTTGATCCGTCCGGGTTTCGGGAATCATGCGCTCAGGCGTTCGACGGGGCCGGGCGATAAGAAGTTTTTCGGATAAGCCATGGTATAGTTTATGCTCAAATTCGCAAGCGTCGATAGCGCTGTTGCGCCCCCATCCCCCATCCTGACGAGGTCACCCATGGATGTTCTCTCGCCGTTCGAGTTGGAGGTGGCTCGGCTGTTGGTCGAGACTCTGCACTTGGAAGATATCAGTCCGGAACAAATCGTTCCGGAAGAGCCGCTGTTCGGCGAAGGTCTCGGCCTGGATTCCATCGATGCCCTGGAGCTGGCGCTGGCGATTTCAAAAACCTACGGTTTTCAATTGCGTTCCGACGACAAGGAAAACCGACGCGTGTTCGCCTCGCTGCGCGCCCTGAGCGCGCATATCGCGCAATGCCGCGCTCGTTAGGAATCGATCGCCGCAAGGAACGATGTCTCCGTGCCCATCGGCCCGGGCCGATGGGCACGTAAAATCCGATTGTTACTGACCTGATCGGTGCCAATGAGTCGATTTGCGTGGAGTACCGTCTGGATCATGACCGCGTTTGGCCTGATCCTGGCCGTGGTGGACGCCGGTCCGGGCCGAACTTGGCTGCTAACCGGGCTGGTGGGGTTCTACATCGTGCTGTTGGCGATCGGCGCGTTGGTGCCGCGCCTGGATTTCTACCTGCGGGCGGTATGTCGCGGTCCGGCTGACCAACCCTGGGTGGCATTGACCTTCGACGATGGCCCCGATCCCGCCATCACCCCACTGCTGCTCGAACTGCTACGACGCGAACGAATCCGCGCCGTGTTTTTCTACGTGGGCGAGGCGGCCCGACAATATCCGGCCCTGGTGGCGCAAGCCGCCGCCGACGGTCACCTGATTGGCAATCATTCCAACCGGCATAGCCATGGTTGGGCGTTTTCATCCACCCCGCGGATCGTTGCCGAATTCGAGGCGGCTAACCGCACCTTCACCGAAATTCTGGGTTATGCCCCGCGCTTCGCGCGGACGCCGGTTGGGGCATCGTGTCCGGGTTTGGCCAAGGCGCTGGCGTGTCTGCGCCTTGGCAACATCGCTTGGGACGTGCGCGGTCTGGAAGGACTGTACCGCGACCCGACGCGCATCGCGGCCCGTATCGTTCGTCGGGCGCGCAACGGTTCGATCATTCTGTTGCATGAACTCTACTATGGCGTGTCGCGCTTCGAGCCCCGGCAGGTGCTGGAAACCGCGCAACTGACGATCGACGGGCTGCGCGCGCGCGGCTTTCGCTTCGTTCGTTTGGATCAATTGCTGGAACAGCCGGAGAGTGCGCCTTGGTCGGACGGCTGGGAGTCGTCGCCGGAAATCGGCGCGCTCCTGGCCGAAGATGGCGGCGGCGAGGTCGCGCCCGCTGCGTCGAGAGCAGGTCGTGCATGAGCCGGCAGTGGGCACGATTGCC
>JBATDL010000271.1:0-7649 GCA_049663445.1 Candidatus Competibacter sp. | reverse complement strand
GTCGTATACTCCACCGCGATACGATCCTTGGCGGCCTTGTACGCGTCGTTCGACAGGCTCTGCGCCATTGCGCCGACGCTGAAAACGAGGCCGATTGCGACGGCGATTGCGGTCGTGTTGAGCTTGTTCATTCGTTATTCCTTTAGGTGATGAATGAAAGGGTGATTAGGGACGCCGATTGAAATAGGGATTTAATGCATCCGATCCGCAATATCGAGATTCGTAACGAATACCTATTTCACGCCTTAGCGAAGCCTTGGAAAAATTTTATTAATATAATTCGACGCCGTCGGTGCGGCGGCACACATAAGGCTACAGTCGGTGAAACCCAGATTCCTGCCATCCACCGCGCTCACATAAAGAAAATCCCCAAAATATCGTCCTGTTGAGTCCTTCGGTTTGAAAAGCACGGAGTTGCAAAGGTCATCAAATGCGGTCAAATTCCAGGACTCAAAATAGCTATCTTTATTATTTTCAATAAGTTAATAATGAACTTGGCGAGTTATGCTCAAATCACTATGCGTGCTACCGTACAGACTGCATCCAGTTTTATGGTTATTTTATTTTTGGTGAGCGTTGGATACCGACTATACGGCGCTCCGGATTCCCGTCGACAGTTGTTACCAGGAGAGCATCATGAACAAAGATCAAGTCAAAGGCCGTATTAAAGAAGCGAAAGGTAAGGCGAAGGAAATCGCTGGCAAGGTCGTTGGCAATAAGGATTTAGAACAAGAAGGAAAGATTGAAAATGCCGATGGCAAAGTCCAAGCCGGCTACGGTGATCTGAGGGAAGACGTCAAGGATGCCGTCTAAAGCTAAAGCGAATTTTCGTTGAGCTTTGCTTGAGTCCTGATGGACAGATCAGATACCCGGTCTGTCCATCCTGCGGTCGCAAATGTTCGTTGAACATCTTTTACGGAATCATGTAGTTGAGTTACATGGATCGCGATGCGATTTAACATGATGCCGCTGACAGGTGGCCCATTCAAACCGAAAGACAGTCCCATGAGTCAACCCCTGAGATCTTCCATCTCCGCCATGGAATGGCTGCGCCCACTCCATCGCGATCCGACGACGTTGCGCCCAGAACAGGTCTGCCCGCACTGCAAGCGTAAGACGGTGGAGCACTGCTTTTTGACCGACAGTCATCCCATCACCACACATCACTGCCCTGAGCACTGCGAGGTGGTCCCCATGCGCAGCGTCATCGTTCGCGATCACTGCGATGGAGGAGTCGCATCATGAACGCCCATCCGTATTTGGTGCGCGGTGGCGAACGCAACCGGGCGCTAGAGGGCTGTCGCAAAAGTTTTGACAGGTTCTCGTTCCCACGCTCCAGCGTGGGAACGCTGAATCGCGACGATGGAGCGTCTGGGCGTGCTCCCACGCTGGAGCATGGGACCAGCAAGGACAAGTGAGATGCGCCGCAAGCCGATCGTCAAGCCACCCGATCCCATCGCCGTCGCGGCGGTGCGGGTGATGCGGCTCTATGTGGTGGGCGGCGCGCCGAATTCGGTTCAGGCAATCACCCACCTGGAGGCTATTTGTCAGCAATACTTGAAAGGAAGCTACCAGTTGGAAATTGTGGATGTGTTCGAACAACCGCTCCGCGCCCTGGCCGATGGCGTGATCGTCACCCCCAGTCTCCTCAAACTATCTCCGCCGCCCGCCGCACGGGTCGTCGGCAACCTCGGAGATAAAAACAACGTGCTACTCACGCTCGGACTGACAGGAAAAACCCCATGAAACCCACGCGCCCCGGGTCGAAAGCAGAGAAGACCATTCGCACGGCAGCCGAGGCCGCGTTCGCGGCTTTCATTCAGCAGCTGGCCCATGATACCTCGACGCTGCGGGCCATCGACTCGGGCAAAGTGGACGCCATTCTCGATCCCACGAACGGCCGTGCCATCCTGCTGCGAGAGGCGCGGGAGGCGTTGCGTCAAGGCGAAGCGTCCACCAACCGGACCAACCGGACCAACCGGGTGTTGGCGACCCTGCCCCGCGCGGAATATCAGCAGTTACTGGTGGCTGGTCTCGAACCCGTCACGCTCGCGTTGGGGGACGTACTTCACGAGCCTGGGGCGTTGATTCAGCAGATTTACTTCCTCAACGAGGGCCTGCTGGTCTCTTTGCAAATCCTGATCGAGAACCACAGCGCTTTGGAAATCGGACTGGTCGGTAGCGAAGGCGTGGTCGGACTGCCCTGGGCGCAAGGGATCGGCGCGTCGTCCGTTCGCGCCGTGGCGCAGGGCACGGGCACGGCCCTGCGGCTGGACGCCTCGCACTTTGGCGAAACCCTCGAAACCTGCCCTTCCTTACAACGCGCGCTACATCGCTATACCCAGGCCCTGATCGCCCAGATCACGCAAACCGCCGCGTGCAACCGCTTTCATCAGGTAGAGGCGCGCCTCGCCCGTTGGCTGCTGCTGGCGAGCGACCGACTCCAGTCGAACCCCATCCGTTTCACGCACGAATGGCTGGCGGACCTGCTGGGGGTGCGCCGGGTCGGCGTCACCGTGGCGGCCAGTGCCCTGCAGCAACGCGGACTGATCCAATACAGCCGCGGCAACATCACAATTCTGGATCGAGAAGGCCTCAAGACCTCCGCGTGCGAGTGTTACCAGAAGATCAAGGATCTTTTCGACCACGCCTAGGGTTGGCCAGTTGTTCCTCCGGGACAACGGTGGATCGGTTCTATGGAACAGCCAGTTCTTGGCGCATCCATACGACGGTGGCTGAAACGAAGGTGGCTTCTATGTATGGCGCCGCACAGATTTTTCCAAGTTTTCGGACCAAGCTATCCGTCGATCAAGCCCATGCCAACCGGCATTGCGGTACCCAACCGACGAAGATACAACTAATGGGGATTACCTCGAGGAGGTTTCGATGATCGTTACATTTCGAAGCAAAGCGCACGCCGATATCATTCTGTTTGGCGATATCGCAGTCAAATTACTCAAACTGATGGGCCATAGTGGAATCGTGCCGAGCGCTCTCTTGGCCGGAGAGGTTCCCGCCGCACTGGATCACTTAAAAAAAGCCATTGCCGTCAATAAGGCCACAGTCCCTGAGGTATCAAACCGTGCTCAAAACGACGACCCGAGCGAGCACACCGTAAATTTGGCGCATCGTGCCCTACCTTTGATCGAGTTGCTTGCGGCCGCCACAACGGCGAAATGCGATGTGATGTGGGATTAGTGGGGCATTTGCTTTGCTTGTCGCCATTAATGATCAAGAAGGAGTCATCGATTAGCGGCGGTGGTCCCCCGGTATGAGGATGGCCACCCGCGTGATGATACGCCCGAGGAACGAGAACGGATTCTGGCGGAAGCGCGTCGGCCCCCGGATCGGGAACGGGCATTACGCCGGCAGGGGTTGCCCCAGGTCAGTACCTATAGCGTTCCCAAATTAGTTGTGAAATTTCCCCGCCTTGGACAAGGAGGGGTGGCGCGCAGCGCCGGGGTGGTTCGAAACGGCGATTCCACAACTCAGAGAGGAACGCTATATACAGATCTGGCGCGTCTTGGTCGATGCGGGCTTGAGTGGGCAAAAGCATCGGTCGTGGTGTGACACGGGTACGGCCCAGCGACCGCGAAGGAAGACAAGACCTTCCAGCCGCTGACGGACTGGCGGGCTGCGTTACTCGACCGAACGAAAAGCGGCCCCGAAAGGCCGCTTTTCCAATCCTGCCAGGACAGCCCTACTGTCGCGGTTCGCCATTCCGATTTACCGCGATGGTCCGCCCCGGAGGGGCGCTCATTTTCACCCGGTGTTCCACACCGCGGAAATTGTAGGTCACGTCCCAATATTCCGGGGGGCCGCTTGCGGTGGTTTCGCAGCGACGCACATCGCGTTCGTAGGTACCGCCATTGCTACGCCCTGTGTTAGCGCCAATTGCGGCGCCAACGACGGCGCCGCCAACGGTGGCGACGTTGTTGCCGCGACCACTGCCGACCTGGTGGCCGAGAATACCGCCGATGATCCCACCTACCATGGCGCCACCCACATTCGGATCGCTGCGGCCGGACCCAACAACCTGTTGTCGCTCCACCCAGCAGCGTCGCTCCGGCGGCCCCACCACAGCGTGCACCGAGGTGACGGGCGCTTGGAATACCCGTTCATTCGGACGTTGCCGATATTCGTAGTTGGGAGCGGCCAGCGGCGGGGGTGCTTCGTTGTCGTAGCGTCCGCGGCCGTTGACCGGCCGCACCGAGGAGATGCGGTTTTCCATCCCTAATTTGCGCAGGGAGTCATAGCTGCCGTGGCGCAGGACCACGCAGCGGCCCTCGAAGCGGGCGTCCTCGCAGACTTCCCAGCGACCACGATCCACGACCACCGATGAAACGCGGTTGTTGAACCCATTGCGCTTGAAGTTACTCACCGGGTTGTCCGTGGTGAACGCACGTCCACGGAACCCTTCGCCTTCATAAAGGGTGATCTGCGCCGCCGCCTGCGTGGCGAAAATAAGGGCAAATGTCCCCAGTGCCCATTTCAGTTTCCCGTTCATTAAGATGTCTCCAGCGTGAAATTCGGTACTGGCCCCCGCAGTGCGCGCTCTGCGCTCACCACCCCTGTGGGAGTCGACTCAAAGAGGCCAGACGCCCAATGGCGCTACCTTCAGAGGTAGGGTTTTGCCCCTACCCCCTCGCTTTAGCCTTGTCGGATTACCGAGCAGGCGGCATCACCAAGATGGTGCTGCCATCCGAACCGGTTTCACCTTTGGCGCCCGTCTCGCCCGTCTCGCCGGTGTATCCGGTGTTGCCCTGATTGCCGGTTTTACCCTTGGCGCCGGTATAGCCCGTGTTGCCCTGATTGCCGGTTTTACCCTTGGCGCCGGTATATCCGGTGTTGCCCTGGTTTCCGGTAGCACCCGTGGCGCCGGTATAGCCCGTGTTGCCCTGATTGCCGGTTCTACCTTTGGCGCCGGTATATCCGGTGTTGCCCTGGTTTCCGGTAGCACCCGTGGCGCCGGTATATCCGGTGTTGCCCTGGTTTCCGGTAGCACCCGTGGCGCCGGTTCTACCCTTGGCGCCGGTGTATCCGGTGTTACCCTGGTTGCCGGTAGCGCCCGTCTCACCGGTATATCCGGTGTTACCCTGGCTGCCGGTAGCACCCGTCTCACCGGTATATCCGGTGTTACCCTGATTGCCGGTAGCACCCTTGGCGCCGGTGTATCCGGTGTTGCCGGTGTTTCCCTGCGGTCCCATCGGCCCGGTACAGGCACCGAGTCCGAACATCGCGAGCAGCAGAACTAATGGCATTGAATATTTCATAATGATTCCTATTGAGCTGTACGCGGCTAAAAAGGCCGTATGAATCATCATGACCGGATGCGTACACTGCGTCTGTTCGATACCGCGCTTATAGAAGAGCATCCATAGCCATCCACAGGGGCGAGACTGCTGACCAAAAACAGCAGGCCCTGCGGCGGCTACGCGATGAGCTGGACGCCCTCCAGGATTGATCGGCGCCTACTACTTCCCCCAGGAACGGCAATCCCCCCCGCTCGTCGCGGCGCTGCGCACCTTTGCGGGCGCCGTAGGCGCAAGACCTGTCAAAGCATTTTTGTGAACACGGACTAAGGCTGAAAAACCCGCGCCGTCCGTGCGCTTGGAAACATAACGCCTAATTTTTATCCGTCTGGCGCCGCGTCCATTCGTTGGGTGAGGAAGCCCGGGGATTGACCATGACCGTGTCGGGGAGCAGGCGGAGGAACTCTTTGCGGACCACCTCGTAGCACTCGCACACCCGCATCTCCAGGCCGGGGCGATCCAGCACGGTAATTTTGCCTCGACTGTAGTGAATCAACCCGGCACCCTGCAATTTGCCGGCGGCTTCGGTCACGCCTTCGCGCCGGACCCCCAGCATATTGGCGATCAGTTCCTGGGTCATGCTCAGTTCGTTCGAGGGCAACCGGTCGAGACTGAGCAGCAGCCAGCGGCAAAGTTGCTGGTCCACCGTATGGTGCCGGTTGCAGACGGCGGTCTGCGCCATCTGGGACAGCAGAGCCAAGGTGTAGCGCAGCAGCAGGTGCTGAAACGCGCCGGAGCGGTTGAATTCCTGCTTGAGCGCCTGCCCCTTCAATCGATAGGCGTGGCCCGCGCTCTGCACCACGGCCCGATTCGGCATGGTTTCGCCGCCCATGAACAGGGCGATGCCCACGATGCCATCATTGCCGACCACGGCGATTTCAGCAGGCGCACCGTCCTCCAGAACGTACAACAGCGACACGATGGCGGTGGTGGGGAAATAAACGTGACTCAGCTGGTCCCCGGATTCGTACAGAGCCTTACCGAGCGGCAGCGGAACCCATTCCAGGTAAGGAAACAAGCGCTCCCCTTCGGACTCGGGCAGGACGGCGAGCAGATGGTTTTGTCGGGGGTTCGGGACGTTTGATGGGTTGGGCATAGTCGGCATGTACCACCTCCAAAAGAGTCTGTCGGACAGTCTGGACCGTGTGGCCTGAGAGCCTGTTAAGAAACAAAATCTATTAATATTGATTAATTCATTATCAGAAGTAAGCCGGAAAATCGCCTTGTTGTCAGATTATACAATGACAACTTGTTGATTTTTATAGATCGAGTTTTTAGACAGCCTCTGAATTCATAACCAACCGTATTATTCAGTACAGGTTACCATTTTATGTGCGATAGCGCACAGACCGAGCGGGGATATTTCGATTATTTTCATTTTCAGCGCGCGGTAGGCTGCGACCGCAATTCCGTCCATCGAGGAATAGAGCGGGTGCATCAGCCGTGATTCGGATATTCGGGCCTTTACAGCTCGTCACTAGCGGATGGTAAGCCCTTCGATTGACTTTATTGATCCCTGCGCTAGCGAACAGACGCCCGCCAAGGAATACGCCTGGCTCCCATGCTCCAGCGTGGGAGCACGTCCAGACGCTCCAGCGTCGCGATTCAGCTTTCCCACGCTGGAGCGTGGGAACGAGAACCTGTCAAAACTTTTGCGGCAGCCCACTAGCAGATGCTAAGCCCTTTAGATTGACTTTATTGATTGATCCGTGCGCTAGCGCACAGACGCCCGCCAGTGAACATTGTAAGTTTTTCTTATCTTCATTCGTATAAACAGGAGAAGCACCATGCCCTTGATTCAATTAATCGTTGCGCTAGTTGTCGTTGGCGTTGCCCTATGGTTGATTAATAACTACATACCGATGGACGGTACTATCAAGAAAATCTTGAATGTGGTCGTGGTCATTGTCGTAGTTCTTTGGCTATTGTCCGCCTTCGGGATCTTGGGTTCCATGCAAGGGATGCGAGTTGGATAAATCTGATCAACCAGCCCAATTTTATCGATGGGAGGAGACCCGATGAATGCCATCAAGATTGCAGCCATCGCACTGATCATCACCGGCGTCCTAGGCTTAGCGTATGGCAGTTTCAGTTATACCCAGGACACTCAGCAAGCCAAGATCGGCCCGATCGAACTGACGGTTCAGGACCGGCAGACGGTCAATATCCCGATCTGGGCGGGCGTGGCGGCGGTCGTGGCGGGCGCGCTCCTGCTGTTGGTGCCCAAGAACAGCTAGCTCCCGCAGCTTTGGAGACTATCAAAACTCCCTCCTTCCGGAGGGAGAAAATCAATCGTCGGAAACACGATTTCCGGCATCCTTCAAGCAGGTTAAAGAG
>JBATDL010000270.1:0-4462 GCA_049663445.1 Candidatus Competibacter sp. | reverse complement strand
CATGTCCGCCGTTCGGCGGGAGAATACCGTGCCTGAGAAATTGATCCGCTCCATCCTTCATAAAGCCGGTCTGCGTTATCGCCTCCACGACAAGAATTTGCCCGGTAGCCCCGATCTTGTCTTTCCCTGTTTTCATGCCGTACTTTTCGTTCATGGCTGCTACTGGCATAGGCATGGATGCTACAAATCCACCGTTCCGAAGTTGCGTCGTGATTTATGGGAAGAAAAGTTTGTCGCTAACAAAGAACGGGATGCACGCAGCGTCCGATCGCTTCGTGATAGCGGATGGCGCGTCATGATCGTATGGGAGTGTGCGCTCAAAGGAAAGACATCGTATCCTGCAGATAAGATCGCAAGTGCGATTAAAGAATGGCTCAGGTCATCCGGGACTTTTACTCAGATTCCGAAGGCTGTGAATTCTCAAGCCCCCGTTGTTTCTGGAATATTGGAATATTGAGTGATACTCGGTGCTTACGGCTCCAATTACCGGGTAGCTTCTAAGGTGCTGATCGATTTGAGCGGCTCGCAGACTAAGGCCTCCTGATCCTCGCCGAGGGCTATTTGCTTTAGGAGTTCCACCGAAGGTTCAAACATCGATGCCGTCCACTCGTTGGTGGACGAGCAATGCGCGTGCTCAACCGCTGAATCGCTCGTAAGCCCCCATCAGCCCATTGGCGGCGCGCAGCAGCGGCGGCAACGGCCCGCCGGTCGCCTCCAAGTCCATTCCATCCAGCCAGTTCTTCAATTCCAGACCCAGTGCGGTATCGCCTTCCATCACCACCCGACGGTTGAAAAACAGAGTGTCGGAATCCTCGCGGCGGGTGGCCAGCGCCAGGAAATCATAGATCGTACTGCTGAGGGTCAAGTCCGGCGCTTGTATGGCCATGCCGGGCACGAAGCCGGCGGGTCCGGCGAAGCGAATCCGGTATTCCATCTTGGCGTCGCGCACCTGAATCAACAGCACCCGGTCGCGTAGGAAATCGAGTTCGCCCTCGCGGATGCGCGCGGCGAACAGCACGTTCAGGGCCGTGGTCAGCGCGATCGAATGCACTGGGCTGGGGATCAGCTTCAACGGCAGGGCGAACAGGGCGGGCAGAGTCGGGCGGTGCGGGGCCTGAAAACCGGCGGAGGTATCGGCGGTGGGGTTCATGCGATTAAAAAAGGGTTGAGAGCGGGAGAGGGTTACGTTCAGCGCTTCATCGAGTCGAAGAAGTCCTTGTTGGTCCGGGTGCTTTTTAGCCGTTCCAACATAAATTCCATGGCTTGCAACTCGTCCATCGGATGCAGCAGCTTGCGCAGTATCCACATCTTCTGCAGGTCGTCCGCCTCGGTCAGCAGCTCCTCGCGGCGGGTGCCGGAACGGTTGATGTCGATGGCCGGGAATACCCGCTTCTCGGAAATCCGCCGGTCGAGATGGATTTCCATGTTGCCGGTGCCCTTGAACTCCTCGTAGATCACGTCGTCCATGCGCGAGCCGGTATCGATCAGCGCGGTGGCGAGGATGGTCAAGGAGCCACCTTCCTCGATATTGCGCGCCGCGCCGAAAAAACGCTTGGGCTTTTGCAGGGCGTTGGCGTCCACGCCGCCGGTCAATACCTTGCCGGAGGCCGGCACCACCGTGTTGTAGGCCCGTGCCAGCCGGGTAATGGAATCCAGCAGGATGACCACGTCGCGCTTGTGCTCGACCAGCCGCTTGGCCTTGTCGTTCACCATTTCCGCAACCTGCACATGGCGGGTGGCCGGTTCGTCGAAAGTGCTGGCGATGACCTCGCCGCGCACTGAACGCTGCATCTCGGTGACTTCCTCCGGCCGCTCGTCGATCAGTAGCACGATGAGATGGCACTCGGGATGGTTGGCGGCGATGCTTTGGGCGATGTTCTGCAACATCATGGTCTTGCCGGCCTTGGGCGGCGAGACGATCAGGCCGCGCTGACCCTTGCCGATGGGCGAGATCAAATCGATCACCCGGGCGGTGATGTCCTCGGTGCTGCCGTTACCGCGCTCCAGCGACAACCGGTCATTGGCGTGCAGTGGCGTCAGATTCTCGAACAATACCTTGTTCTTGGACGCTTCCGGGGGCTCGAAATTGATGTCGCCGACCTTGAGTAGAGCAAAGTAGCGTTCGCCTTCCTTGGGTGGGCGGATCTTGCCGCTGACCGTATCGCCGGTACGCAGACTGAAGCGGCGGATCTGGCTGGGGGAGACGTAAATATCGTCGGGGCCGGCTAAATAGGAACTGTCAGCGGAGCGCAGGAAACCGAAGCCGTCCTGCAGAATTTCCAGCACGCCGTCGCCGTAGATATCCTCGCCATTCTTGGCCAGCGCCTTGAGAATCGCGAAGATCACATCCTGCTTACGGGATCGCGCCGTGCCTTCAAGCTTCAGTTCCTGCGCGATGGTGATCAGTTCGGCGGCGGATTTCTTTTTGAGTTCGGTCAGATTCATGGAAGCTACATGCTCGAGGCGGCGGGCGCCGGCGGGGTGCGTCCGCAGGGGAAGGATCGGGGTTCGCGTCTCGGGAAGCCGGCCGGGTAACGGCGGAACGGCGTACGGAATGATCGTAGTGACGGTAGGTGATCGCGACGCAATCGCGGCGCGCTAGGTTAAGCTAGCACGGCCGCGAAACGGCGTCCAGCCTCGGGGTAAACGAGGGCCGGAATTTTAGCGCAGGTTGCTGTCGAGAAAGGCGGTTAGTTGTGACTTGGAAATGGCGCCGACCTTGGTGGCTTCGACGTTACCGTTGTGGAACAGCATCAGGGTGGGAATGCCGCGGATGCCATACTTGGGCGGCGTGCCTTGATTTTCGTCCACATTCAGCTTGCAGATTTTGACTCGGCCGGTGTATTCCCCAGCGATCTCGTCCAGAATCGGCGCGATCATCCGGCAGGGTCCGCACCACTCGGCCCAGTAGTCCACCAGGACCGGTTGTTCGGCCTTGAGTACTTCGGCCTCGAAGGTTTCGTCGGTGACATGCACAATTTGCTCGCTCACGGAAGGGTCTCCGGTTCGGGATAGGGTGGGGCGGCGGGCCGCTCACGCGGGTCGGCGGATGCGCAAAAACGGATGGGCTGCGGTATGGTCGGGAGGGTCCGGGAGGAGCCACCGCCACGGCGCGGCCACGAAAATCCACGGCACGCGGCGTTCAACGGAGGATATTGTGGCAAAATAATCCATCGGGGCACAAACTTTCTTTCAGTATTCCGCCAAAATTCAAATGTGGTGCCCCCCAAACCCCGCTCATTCGGGATCATCGCTGACTCATGCAAAAAGACCATTTGACTCATATCCCGTTTTCCTCGCTCGGCCTGAACGATGCGCTGCTGGAGAGCGTGGAAGATGCTGGTTTCGTCCACTGTACGCCGATTCAGGCCGCTACCTTGCCGCTGGCGATCCTGGGTCAGGATGTCGCTGGCCAGGCCCAAACCGGCACCGGCAAGACGGCCGCTTTTCTGTTGGCCGCCCTGCATCGCCTGATGGAAGCCCCGGTTCCCGAAGACGAGGTCGGTCCCTGGACCCTGGTTATTGCTCCCACCCGCGAGTTGGCGGTGCAGATCCACCGCGACGCCGAACTGCTGGGTCGCTACACCGGCCTCAAATTCGCCGTGGTTTACGGCGGGACCGGCTACGACAGCCAGCGCCGCCAGCTCGAAAGCGGTGTGGACGTGCTGATCGGTACGCCCGGTCGCCTGATCGACTACTACAAGCAGGGTGTTTACAAGCTATCCAACATTGAGGTGGTGGTGCTGGACGAGGCTGATCGCATGTTCGATCTGGGCTTCATCACCGACATCCGCTACCTGCTGCGCAAGATGCCGCCCCCCGATCAGCGCATCAACATGCTGTTCTCCGCCACCTTGAGCAACCGGGTCATGGAACTGGCCTACGAGCACATGAACAACCCGCAGGTGGTGCGAATCGAAGCCGAGCATGTGACCGCTGACAAGGTTCGTCAGGCGCTGTATCACGTTTCCGGCCACGACAAGATCCCGCTGCTGCTGGGGGTGTTGCGCCAGCAGGCGCCCAAACGCACCATGATCTTCGTCAACACCAAGCGGGCGGCCGACCGGGTGACCGGTTACCTGCTCGGCAACGGTTATGAAGCCGGTGTGCTGTCGGGCGATATTCCCCAGCACAAGCGCTTGCGCCTGCTGGAATCGTTCCAGCGCGGCGAGCTGCCGATCCTGGTGGCAACCGACGTGGCGGCGCGCGGCCTGCACATCGCGGATGTGACTCATGTGATTAACTTCGATTTGCCGCAGGAACGAGAGGACTATGTCCACCGCATCGGTCGTACCGCTCGCGTTGGCGCCAGCGGCGACGCCATCAGCTTCGCCTGTGAGGAATATGTCTATTCGCTGCCGGATATCGAGGATTTCATCGGCCAGAAGATTTCGGCGCTGCCGGTCACCGAAGAGCTGCTGTTGGAGTACAAGCCGCCCAAGCGGCTGGAGCACCGCCGGCC
>JBATDL010000269.1:0-4206 GCA_049663445.1 Candidatus Competibacter sp. | reverse complement strand
GGCCAGCAGTTCCGCCAGCGGCGCGTCGGCAACCCGCAACACCAGTCCTGCTTCATCGCGCTCGATCACCGCCAGCCCGTAGCGCCGGCCCAGCGCCTCGATCTCCTGGGCCACGCCTTCGGGCACCGTATATTTGGCGTACTCGCGCAAGGTGGCGACCATCGCCCCAGTGCTCAAGCCCGTCGCCCGGGCATTCCAGATGCTCAGCGGGGTGATGCGGTAGGTATGGACGTGCTCCGGACTCTTGATCAGTTCGGCAAAAGGCGCAATGGCGTCGCGAGCCGCCTCGGCGCGGGGCGAATGCACTTCGAGCAGCACGGTCTGATCGCTTTGCACGATCAGCGGATTCTCGGGGAGGTAATCGCTCATTTGGGCAGGCTATAGCCAAGCTTGCGCAGCGCACTGCGAAAACGGGCTTCGGATTCGGTGGCGACCGCGAGATGCCGCTCGCCGGCTAATAAACAAAACGGCTTGGTGCGGCTGTCGTTGGCAATCAGCGTCGCCAGCACCGCGTCGGCGCATTCGATCAGTCGGGCGGTTCCGGTGGTTTTCAAACTCCGGGCACGGCGGGCCATATCCTCCAGGAACCGCTCCACCGTCTCCGGCAAGGGTTGGCCGCCGAGCGAGACCAGCAATTCCGCCAGCACCGCGATGTCGTGCCCCTCTTCCAAGGCCTCCAGCAAACGGGCCTGATCCAGCTTCCATACGGCGTCCGAGGTCTTGGTCGCATAGCCGTCCAGCAACATGGCGTCGGCCGGTTCCAGCGGTGTGCCGATGGCGACGATCTCCAGATTCGGCAGCACCCGCAATACCGGCGTGGAGGACACTTCTGGCGCAACCGGTTGGTAGCGGTCCGCCAACCCCAGGCAATAGGCGCCCAGCGGATTGACGCGGAAATACAGCAGTCCGTCATAGCGACTGAGGAAGGACAGATCGTCGGTACCCCAGTTGCCGCGATAGTCGGGCCGGGCATCGTGCGGTGGGATATAGGCCACGTCCAGCAGCCCCAGGGTGGCGGCGTATTCGAACAGCAGGCAAAGCGCGTAACGGGCTTGCAAAATATTCCAGTCGTGAAAACCCTCGTAACCGAGGCTACCGTAACCGGATTCGGCGATGTAGAGGTTCCAGGGATCGCGGGTCACTTCGAAATCCTGCCCGCTGGCCCGCATCTGGCGGAACAGGTCGTTCACCGCGATCCATTGTCCGGCCGGACAGCGTTGCAGCGCCTGATGGATGGCGGCGCGGCGACCGGCGACGGCGGTCAGCCCCCGCTTGCCCTTACCGGTTTGGCCCTTGATGCAGTCGATGCGCCGCAACTCGTCGATTAAGGTGGTTTTCTGCCAGCGCCGCCATATCTGCGCGATGGTCTTCTCCACCGGTTCGCCGAGCGCCTTTTGTCCGGTTTTGCTCAGTTGCAGCGTTTTGCCGCTCAGCGAAGCCAGCCCACCGGCCTGAACCAGCAGCGGCCAGGCAAACGGCTTGATCGGACCGATCTTGTCGTATTCGTCGTACTCGCTGTCGTCGTAGAAATCGCCGCCGAGCAATAGCCCGCCCAGAGTTCGGAGCGCGGCGGCGCCGGGCTGGTGGGTCTTGTCGCTAACCGCCAGCTTGCCGGCGTCGATCAGGCGCAGGACCGCTTTGAGATCGTGAATCGCACCCCGTTCGGTCAGACATCGGACGATCGGGATTCTATTCTGATAAATCTTCTGCTTACGGGCCTCCCGGTCCCATTCCTTGTACGTCAGCGCCCACTCGTCGGGGATCTCCTCCTGAGGCGACAGCCGAGCCGGCTCGGGTTTCGGCACGAAGGACTTACAGCGCCGGCGCAGATCGTCCGGCATGATGCCGCCGTAGAAAAATACGCCCAACAACGAGGGGTTGCTGTTATAGGACCGGTTCTCGCCCCAGTTCGGTGACTGGCCGTACTTGGCCTCGAAGCGCCCGGCATTGAAACGCGCATCCGGCCCATGAACGACTTCGGCCACCGCCGCCTGCTGCACGGAATCGAGCTGGCTCCAGAGCGCCTGAAGCCGCTCGCCCTCGGTTCGTCGGCGGATGTATTCGATCAAATCCGCTTTGCGGGTGGGCGGGTTCCTATCATCCCCCACCAGCGCGGCGAGTTTTTTCAGAATATCGACCGTCCAACTCTGTAGGGCATCGGCCAGCGTGAGGATGGATTGGGGTTCGTTTTGAGCGTAGTAGGCCATGATCAAGGCTCGCAAAGGATGAATCAGGCGCACCCGAAAGCAGGACAAGCGGCCGCGAAAGATCCCCAGCGAACTGATTCAGGCCGAGGGGATTTTGCCTACATACGGGCAGTGCGGTTACAGTTTATCCTACAATTCCCCATGAGCCGTTTCCGGCTCGACCTGCACGATAAGGAACGCTGTATGGAAGAACCCAATCTTTTCCTGATTTGCCTGAACGCCTTCATGGCGGTCATCGGCTTGCTCGCGGTGCTGGCCGGCGCCCTGCGAGGATTGATCGAATTGCTTCCCGAGCGACCCAGTCCCGTCGTCGCGCAACCGTCGCGAACTGCCACCTGGCAACCCAGGACCGACACAGCGGTCGCCGTTGCCATCGCCGCCGCCGCGAACGCCATCGCACCCGGCGCGCGCGTCACCCATATCGAAGAAATCCGCTAACCACCGAGAGCCACCATGATTTTTGCACCCACTCCCAAAAAAATCCATGTCATGCTGACCGCCTTCCGCGACGGCTTGCAAAGCGTGTTCGGCGGCAAGGTGCGCGTCAAGGACGTACTGCCCGCTATGCAAGCCGCCGCCGAGATGGGCGTGCGCCACTTCGAGTTTGGCGGCGGCGCCCGCTATCAGGCACCCTACTTCTATGCTGGCGAAGATCCGTTCACCTGCATGGACCAGATGCGCGAGGTGGTCGGCCCGGACGCCGATCTGCAAATCCTCACCCGCTCGGTATCCGGCGTTACCCTGACCACCCAGCGGCTCAAGGCGCTGGAGATGCAGGCGCGGTTGATGAAAAAGCACGGCACCACCATCGACCGCAACTTCGACTTCATGAATGACGTGGACAACCTGATCAGGACCGGCAAACCCATCGTGGATGTCGGAATGCATCATCAAGTCTGCGTATCGATGATGGGCCTTCCATACCAATCCGATCAGGTTCACACCCCGGAATTTTATATCCGAGTAATCCAGAAGCTGCTGGATGCGGGACTCCATTTCGACTCGGTGTGCATGAAGGACGCCTCCGGCACCACCGACCCGCACACCTGCTACGAAACCGCCAAGGGCCTGAAGAAAATCCTGCCACCCGAAATACCACTAGCCATGCACACCCACGACACCGCATCGATGGCCGTGGCCTGCTACATGGCCGGGATCGCCGGCGGCGTGGATCGCATCGATCTGTCGGTGCGGCCCATGGCCTCCGGCACCGCGCAACCGGACGTGCGTTCGATGTGGCATGCCCTCAAGGGCACCGGCTACTCGCTCGACATCGACGCCAGCAAGATGAACGAGCTGGAAAAATTGCTCGACGAAGGGCTCAAGGAGTACTCGTTCAACCCGGTCACCACCTCGGCCGATGCGCGGGTGGTCAATTTCCCGATGCCGGGCGGCGCCATCGGCCCCAACGTTCACATGATGGCGGAAGCCGGCATCCTCAATCGCTACGGCGAGGTGCTGGCCGAATTCCCCGAAGTGGTGCGCGCCGGCGGTGCCTGGGCCAGCGTGACGCCCGGCAGTCAACAATACTGGTTGCAAGCGTTCAATAACGTGCTGCACGGTCGCTGGAAGAAGATCGATCCCGGCTACGGCCGTTCGGTGCTGGGCTACTTCGGCCGCACGCCGGAACCGCCGGACCCCGAGGTAATCAAGATCGCCGCCGAGCAGCTCAAGATGGAACCCTTCGACGGCGATCCCCTGGAAAAAGCCCCGGACAGCATCGCCACCGCCGAAGGCGCGCTGCGCGAGCGCAATCTACCCTTGACCGAGGAAAACATCTTCCTGGTCGCCTCGGCCATCGTGCCGGGCAAGAACATGGAATTGAACGAAGGCATCCGCCTCTTGACCAACCGGGCCAAGATCAACTTGCCGTTGAAGGCCAAGGAAACGCCCGCCGCACCGGCTCCAGCCGCCGCCGCGCCGACGCCGACCGTGGTCACCTCGGCCTTTACCACGCCGGTCACCACCTCGGCCGATGCGCGGGTGGTCAATTTCCCGA
>JBATDL010000268.1:0-2149 GCA_049663445.1 Candidatus Competibacter sp. | reverse complement strand
TTCTGGCGCTGCATCGGTGGCGAATGGTGGACAGGGCGCTCTGGAGTCACCCCGAGCAGGGTCAGGCGCGAGTGGGTCCGGTGAGAAAGCACCCCAGCACCAGGAAGATAACCCTTGAAGAAGCCGGCGGCGGGCTGGCGGCCGGGCGGATTCCCGCTAAATTTGGGTCGGGCGACGAGGGTACGCCAGCGGGCGGACTGCGGAGCGACGGGGTTCAGAGGCCGATAAATGTCACTAATGAAAGACGAAACACCTGATTTTGGTGAGTTCGCGCAAGCGGCACTTCTGACGACGAGACAGGGCTGTTTCCTCCGCCACCGGAGTACCCAATCCAGCGATAAAATGGCGATGGGCAAACCAAACGACCCACTAGCCCATGCTGAATTTTGCGGTTACCCGTGTGGTAAACCTCGATGAGTACTCATTACACCTCATGCAGGTTCCCCCGACTGACGCTTTCGCCATCATCGGAACGCAGTGTCCAGAACGACAGCGAAGACAGGACGGTCAGCCCCCCCAGGGTCAGGAAGGTGTGGTGTAGCGCATGGGTCACGGCCGCACGGTCGGTTTGGGGCAGGTCACCCAGATACCAGGCAGTCACCAGCGATCCGCAGGCCAGACCGAAGCTCATCGATAGCTGTTGGAGCGAGCTGGCGATGGTGCTGGCCATGCTCGAATCGGACGTTCCGATATCGGCATAAGCCATCGAATTCATGCTGGAGAATTGCAGCGAATTGAAAAAGCCCTGCGCCAGCCCCAGGAGCACGATCAGCGGAATCGGCGTAGCCTCGTTCACCTGCGCAAAGAGGCTGATGGTGAGCCCGATCATGACCGTATTCACGATCAATACCTGCCGGTATCCGTGACGCCTCAGTACCCCTGTGGAGAGGAGTTTCATGCCCATGGCGGCGGCGGCGGTGGGCATCATCAGCAGGCCCGACTGCCAGGCGGGCAGGCCCAGACCCAGTTGGTACAGCAGGGGTAGCAGAAACGGCAGCCCGCCCATGCCCAGCCGGGTGATAAAGCCGCCGACGACCGAGACGCGGAAGGTGCGGACCCGAAACAACGCGAGGCGGAGCAAAGGATAAGGCGTCTGGCGGGCATGCCAGCCGTAGGCGACCAGCAGACTGATGGACAACAGGAACAGAACAGCCGCCAAAGCCGGGTTGATGTTATGTTCGCCAAAGATTTCCAACAGCCAGGACAGCAACGCGGTGCCGGTGCCGAACCAGAGCAGACCGATCAGATCCAGGGGGCGCGGCGCATCGCCGCGATAATCCGGCATGTAGCGATGAACGAGCAGCAGCGCCGTCAGGCCCACCGGCACGTTGACAAAGAAGATTTCGCGCCACGACAGCCAATGGACGATAAGGCCACCCACCGTGGGGCCGAGCAGCGGACCGATCAACGCCGGAATGATGACGAAGTTCATCGCCACCAGCAGTTCCGATTTGTGAAAAGTGCGAATGATCGTGAGTCGGCCCACCGGCATCATCATCGCCGCGCCGATACCTTGCAGCACCCGCGCGGCCACCAGCATCGGGGCGTTGACGGCCAGACCGCACAGGATTGAAGAGAGAGTGAAGACCGCCACCGCCACGCCAAACACCCGTCGGGTGCCGAACCGGTCCGCCATCCAGCCGCTGATGGGAATTCCGACGGCAAGGCTCAGGATGTAGCTGGTCACGACCGCCTTTAGGCTCAGCGGCGTCACTTGCAGACTCGCCGCCATCGCCGGAATCGCCGTATTGACGATCGTGGAGTCGAGTTGCTCCATGAACAGGGCAGTCGCGACGACCCAGGGCAGATAGCGCTTAACGGTGGAAGAGTTCATGGTTTTTTAGGTACGGTGATTTTTTGATCAACCCTGAGGCGACCGGTCGGTTAGGAGGACATCCGGCACAGAATGTGCTTAGGGTTGTACAATATTCGTAGGCTGGGGTAGGGCATGGCAATCACTCGGTAGAGGACGCGATGGCATACCAAGAAATTTCCGATGATTTTTGGAAGAAAGTGGAACCCTTGTTGGCGCCCTTCAAGCGGAAAAATCGGGTGGCAGCCCGCTCCTGGATTTCCGGTGCATCTTGAACGGCATCCTCTACGTCTTGAAGACCGGCTGTCAGTGGCACTCTCTTCCGCCGTACTAGGG
>JBATDL010000267.1:0-6585 GCA_049663445.1 Candidatus Competibacter sp. | reverse complement strand
GCCGTTTTTTTGCTCGTGTTGCCGGCGACGCTGTTGGCCAGCGGCTGGCTGATCTGGTTTCGGCGACGGCGGCGTTGACCGTGAGTGCGCTCGCGCGGCGGCGCTGGCTGAATCTGGGATTGCTGGGACTGGCCGGCGGGCTGGCGGCGCTGGCGGCACTGGCGTGGTTGGAAGCCGAGCGGGAACGGCCGGCATATGTTCCAAGCCTACTGGATCTGACGCCGGCGCAAACCGAACGGATCGCGGTCGAGCGTCCGGGCCAAGCCGATCTGGCCTTTAAACGCAGCGGTGGTCGTTGGTGGATGACCGCGCCGGAGAGCGGTCTGGCCAATCCGATCTTGCTCAATCCGATCCTGAATCTTGCCGGAGCCCATTGCCCGTTACGGTATGCCGTCGCCGAACTGGACTTGAAATCCTTGCAACTCGATCCGCCCCGGTTGCGGTTGTGGCTGAACGACCGGGAAATTCGCTTTGGGACGACTGCCCCGACCGACGGCCGGCGTTACCTGCAAATCGGTACAACTGTCCATCTCTGCCCTGACCGTTTGTACCCGTTGCTGACCAGCGCGGCGGCAAGTTTCCGGGCGCTGCCCATCGAATCTCCAGCGCCAGGCGGAGCACGGGGCGAATAATGCCCGAACTGCCCGAAGTCGAAACCGTCCGTCGCGGCATCGCACCGCATCTAATCAGCCAGACCGTCGTTCGGGTGGTGGTGCGGCAACCCCGGCTGCGCTGGCCGGTGCCAGAGGAACTGGCGACGATGCTGCCGGGGCAAGCGATCCGGCGAGTGGACCGGCGCGCCAAGTATTTGCTATTACGCACCGATGGCGGAACCGCAATCTTCCATCTTGGCATGACCGGTCGGTTGTGCATCCTGCCCGCCGTCACGCCGCTGGGGAAGCATGATCATGTCGATCTGGTCCTGGCCGGCGGGGAATGCCTGCGTTTTAACGACAGCCGCCGCTTTGGCGCGCTGCTGTGGACCGTGGAGCCACCGGAGCAACATCCTCTGCTCCAGACGCTTGGCCCCGAACCGTTCGACGCCACATTTTCCGGTGCCTACCTGCACCAGCGGGCGCGGGGTCGGACATCGTCGATCAAGACCTTCGTCATGGACCATCATATAGTGGTGGGGGTCGGCAACATCTACGCTAACGAATCGCTGCACGCAGCCGGGATCGATCCACGGCGCCCGGCCGGACAAGTCACGCTGGCCGAATGCCAGCGGTTGGCGGTCGCGGTTCGGGCGATCCTGGACGAGGCGATCCGGCAGGGCGGCACCACATTGCGGGATTTCGTCGGCGGCGATGGCGAGCCGGGCTACTTTCAACAAAGCTTGCGCGTCTATAACCGCTACTTGGCGCCCTGCACCGCTTGCGGCGAACCCATCCAGCGCTGCCGGCTCGGGCAGCGGGCGACCTACTATTGCCCGCGCTGCCAGTGCTAGCGCTTGTCCGCCGCGCCAGCCGGATCGGGCACGGGCGGCTGTGCGACTGGGACTGGTTCGGGCTTCTTGACGCTCGGGGTGTAAACCACCGCGACGGCAACACTGTCTTCTCCCACGAATTGTTTGACCGCCGCCTCTGGCGGTAGGCGACCCTCGCGCAGTGCCTGAAGACCGGTATCATCCTTGATCCCGGATAGCGCCAGTTCACGGATTTGCGCGAAACGGCGCACGCTGGACTCGCTGTCATCGTATCCGCTGGCGGCGGCGCGGATTTCAGCCTGACTGACTTCGTCCAAGCCACCGATCCACGCTGTATCGTCTCCAGCGACCAGTCCCACCAGCGCTTCGGTCGCGCGGGCCGTGGCGATTTTTACCGCATCGACGCGCAGTTTTTCCTGAGCGGCTGGCTCCGGGTGCGTACCGATCAGGTTGACGGCGTAGCCAACCAATGCCAGCTCGCCCGTCGCGTTAACGACGATCAACCGGTTACCGGCCGGTGGAATCAGGCGATTCTCGATTTCGGCGAGCAATTGCTGCAAGCCCTCCTTAAGCGCAACGGTTTCGATGGCGACGGCGTCGGGGCGGGTCAGTCGGACGGCGGTTTTGGGCGTAGTAACCAGATTGACGTAAATCATATGATCGACCGCATCATCCTCACTTGAATAGGCTACGAAGCCGCGCGCCAGAATCTTAAGCGCTTGTTGTCGCCGCTCCTGTTCGTTGGTCGCGAGGTTGATCAGCGCCAGCCGGATGGCGTCATCGGTTTCCAACTGCTCCGCGACTCGCTGCCGGGCTTCCGGCGTTAAATTCTGCCAGCAGCCGGCGAGCCGCATTCGGGCATCCAGGAACGCCTTGAACCGCGCTTCCTGCCGGACCCGGCGGGTTGCGACCGGATTCTCGATCGCCGGATAGCGGTCCATCCCCGTCGCTACCCAACCGAAACCCGTTTTGAAACGGATCATCCGACAACCGGCGGCACGTTGTTTGATCGCGGCGGCGATGGCGCCTTGCGCCGTTCTGGCCTGTAGTGCCGGTTTTTTCGTCATATCGTCCTTAATCGTCCGCACCCTTTCAGATCTGCGGGGTTTGGCGGGCGCGGGCGTGGGCGTGGCTTGCAGCGGCACGGTAAATTCTTCTGGAGCCAGCTTAGCTGCGGACGCAGACGGGAGCCACAGCAGGGTGCCCAACAAAAGACAAAAACAAGATAACGCTAGAGCGCGCATGATATTCCCTCAGCGAGCGACCGGGCTTTAGGCCGCCGGCGATTTTTTGGCCCGCCGCACCAACCACAAAAAAATTTCCTGGGTGTGCCGCAACGGCTCAATCACCCGTTCCAACTCGTTACTTAGTATTTTCTGGATTTTCTGGTCAGCGGTTTTGCGCAGTTCGGCCTGTTTGCGGCGGGTGATCTCCAGATCCTTGACCGCCATGGGGAAATTTCGCAGGATTGTCGATCCTGACGGTGTTTATTGAGTGTATTCTGGGATTTGGTTGAGATCTACCGCGTCGATTTGCTCCGGTTCCAGGTACTGCTGGGCGTAGTTCAGCCAGACACCTTCGCGGATGAAGACCTCGAACAAGTCAGAATCGATCTGACGATCCCGCACCATCCTGCCGAGGATGGCCAGCACCTCGCTAAGCGGTTTGCCGGATTTGTAGGGCCGGTCGCGCGCAGTCAGCGCCTCGAACACATCGGCCAAGCAGATGATGCGGGCCTGGATGGGCAAATCCTGTTCACGCAAGCCGCGATGATAGCCGCCACCGTCGAGTTTTTCATGATGGCTGCCGGCGTACTCGGGTACGTTGTGCAGTGATTTCGGCCAGGGCAGAGCGCTCAACAGACGTAGGGTCAGCGCCACATGCTCCTCGATGATGACGCGCTCCGCTGGGTTCAAGGTACCCTTGGTAATGCAGAGATTGTCGGTTTCCTCCTCGGACAAAAAATTGCGCTCCTGCCCATTCGATCCGACCCAACGGCGGGCGGCGATTTGTCTGACTCGCGCCTGATCCTCGGGCCGCATGAATTCGCTGCCGGAGTTGCAGCGGCGCAGATGTTCCAGGTCTTCCTCCAACTCGGCCAAGCGGGTGCTGAACTGCCGTTCCAACTGCGGAATCGCCGCATGATCACCGCGCGCCACGGCAGCCAGTTTGGCTTTCAGCAGTTCGATTTCCAAATCGCGTTTGAGTACTTCGCTGCGGGTATCCACCAATTCGATGCGGTCGAACAAGGTCTGCAACTTGGTCGCTTTGTCCACCACATGTACCGGCGTG
Organism: Candidatus Competibacter sp.; assembly: GCA_049663445.1. Taxonomy (GTDB): domain Bacteria; phylum Pseudomonadota; class Gammaproteobacteria; order Competibacterales; family Competibacteraceae; genus Competibacter. Next base: position 2,867 of record JBATDL010000267.1, on the reverse strand, counting down.
GTGATCTTACCGCAGTCATGCAATAGTCCCGCAATCTTCAGTTCGTACAGTTCCTCGGCCGTGGGGCGAAACTCCTTGAGCCGCCCTCGTTCGCAGCGGCGGGCCGCCTCGGCGATCATCATGGTCAGGACCGGCACGCGCTGGCAGTGGGCGCCGGTGTAGGGGGATTTGTGATCGATGGCGGTATTGATCAGTTCGATCAGCGACTCGAACAGTTGCTGGAGCTGGCGGATCAGATGGTGGTTGGTCAGGGCGATGGCGGCCTGCGAGGCCAGCGATTCGGCCAGTTGGCGGTCGGCCGGCGAAAACGTTCGCACCTGCCCGGTTTCCGGATCGAGCGCATTGATCAGTTGAAAGACCCCGATGATTTCTTCTTCGTGGTCCTTCATCGGCACGGTTAGGAAAGAGCGCGAGCGGTAGCCGGTCCGCTGGTCAAAACGGTGAGTCCCGGAAAAATCGAAGTGTTGGTCCGCATAGGCGTCGTCGATCACGACCGTCGTGTCGTGCAGCACGGCATAGGTGACCACCATGCCGGTGTTGGGCTGGCCCGACGGTTTGTACAGGGGAATGGGATCGAACGGAACGGCCACGCCGGTGGTGCCGCCCTGGTAGATCTGGAGCGAATCGTTGCGCAGCACTTCGAAACGGAGGTGCTGCGCATCCTTTTCCAGCAGGTACAGCGTGCCGGCGTCGGTGTTCAGCAAACGCTTGGCCGCGATCAGAATCGTTTCCAGCAACTTCGGCGTATCCCGTTCCCTGGACAGGGCGATGCCAATCCGGTTGAGCTGTTCGAGGCATTGCAACAAATCCCTGGAATGGGACGGGTGCATGGGCGATCCTTTCTTCCGGTGTTGGGTAAGGATAAAACGGGATTTTCTGTATTATAGCGGCGCACCGGGATGAGGCGCGGAGATTCGAGCGCGCATGACCGGTCGCACCCTCAGCAAGACCGGGGATTTCAGAGACGAACTCGTCATTGAATTGCGGGATTTCACGAAAGCGAATCGTGCTCGGAATGGCCCCGATCATGATCCTGTTGGCCCCACTGCTACTGCGCGAGCAGACTTTTGAGCATGCGCCATGCGCCATGCGCGAGGCACGGGGTTGGAGTAAAATTGTTTTCAGGCAATTTCGCCCCAGCCTTGGCGTTTCCAGGCTCATGAATATCTTGCATCGCCGTTTTCTGACTGCCGCCGGCGCCGCTCTGCTGCTGGTGGGCTGCGCGTCGACCGGCGAACCGCCGCGCGACGATCACGACGCTCTCGAAAGTTACAACCGCGCCATGTTTGCCTTCAACGACGCGGTGGACAAAGCCGTGTTCAAGCCGGTTGCTAAAACCTACCGGAGAGTGCTTCCCGAAGTGGTCACCACCAGCGTTGGCAATTTCTTCAGCAATCTGAACGATGTGGTGGTGCTGCTCAACGATTTGCTGCAATTCAAGCTGCGCCTGGCGGCGATGGACAGCAGCCGGATTGTGTTCAATACCACCTTTGGCGTGGCCGGTCTGTTCGATGTTGCCAGCCGCATGGAACTGCCCAAGCACAATGAGGATTTTGGCCAAACGCTGGGCTATTGGGGCTTCGGCGAAGGCTACTATTTCGTGCTGCCGCTTTTGGGGCCGAGCACAGTGCGCGACGCCATCGGGCTGGCCGGCAATTTCTTCACCAATCCGATCACCTGGGCGACGGATTCCGAGGCAGTGACCTGGGGCCTGTGGGGCTTGGATCTGATCAACCGGCGGTCCGATCTGTTGCGGATCGAGCGGGTTCTGGCCGAAGACCAGATCGATCCCTATTCGTTTCAGCGCAGCGCCTATCTGCAGTATCGACGTAACCTGGTATACGACGGCAATCCACCCGCGCCGGATTTCGATTTTGATCCCGACCCGGATACCCCCCCGCAATGAACGCACCCTGGGCCAGCCTGACCGTGTTCGATGCCTTGGCGCCGGCCGAGATCGCCTGCGGCCGGTTGCTGGCCGAGGACATCCCCTGTGTGCTGGTGGACCGGTCGTTGCTGCGGCTCGGCATCGTCGCCGATGGGGTCGAGCTCCAGGTGCCGAAACTGGAGCTGGAACGGGCGCGCAGCGTGCTGGCGTGGGACTATTCCGGGGACCTCGAGCTGGAGCCATGATCCGGCGGGCGGCGATCACCGGGTTGCTGCGTCTGACCGCCCTGTTGCCGTTGCCCTTGGCGCATGCCATCGGCGCGCTTCTCGGCGAGTTGCTGTGGTGGATTCCCAACGATCTGCGGCGGATCGCCGGCCGCAATTTGACCCTGACTTTTCCCGAAATGCCGGCTACCGACCGCAAGCGCTTGCTGCGTCGAAACCTGCGGGAAACCGGCAAGCTGCTGTTGGAGTTGGGACCGCTGTGGCTGTGGCGAGGCGAGCGGGTGCTGGCTCTGGTCCACGGCGTGGTGGCCGGTGAAGAGGCGCTGGCCGATACCGTGCGCCGACGGCGGGGGGCGATCCTGCTCACCCCGCATCTGGGTGCCTGGGAAATGGCCGGGTTGTACTACTCCAGCCGTCATCCGCTGACCATCCTCTACCGTCCCAGCCGATTGGGACTCGATGAGTTCAGCGTTCGAGGGCGCGGCCGGCTCGGCGGCAAGGTCGTCGCCACCGACGCTCGTGGCGTGCGCAACCTGTTGACCGCACTGCGCGAGGGCGAAATTCTCGGCATTCTCCCCGATCAGGATCCCGGCGACGAAGGTGGTGTGTTCGCACCGTTCTTCGGCATCGCCGCCAGCACCATGACCCTGGTCTCACGGTTGGCCCTGAAAACCGGCGCGCCGGTGTTTCTGACTTGGGCGGAGCGGCTGCCGCATGGCCGAGGTTTCGCGCTGCATCTGCGGGCGCTACCGGAG
>JBATDL010000266.1:0-8214 GCA_049663445.1 Candidatus Competibacter sp. | reverse complement strand
TGGCAGATGATGCTGCCGTCGAACACGCCGTGACGGTGTTGGCGCAGCAGTTCGCGGAACCGAGGAACCTTGGCCAGAATGCGCCGATCCACCACCTCGCAGGCGAACAGCGGAATCAATCCGACCCAGGAATAGACATCGATGCGCTGGCTTTGGCCGTCGGGACCGGTCACCAAGTCCTTGAAAAACCCGGCCTCTGGATCCCACAGCGGCACTTCGTTGCCAGCGTGGCCGGCGATGGTGTTGGCGATGGCCAAGAATTGCTGATAAATCTGGATGGCGATGTCTTCGTATTCCCGATCCTCGGCCGCCAACTCCAGCGCCATGACGGTCATGTTCAGAGCGAACATCGCCATCCAACCGGTGGCGTCGGCCTGCTTGAGAGTAAAGCCGGCCGGCAGCGGGTGGGAGCGGTCGAATACCGAGATGTTGTCCAGCCCGAGAAAGCCGCCCTCGAACACGTTGTTGCCATCGCTGTCCTTGCGGTTGATCCACCAGGCGTAGTTCAGCAGCAGCTTGTGAAACACCCGCTCCAGAAAATGCAGATCGCCTTGGCCGCGCTGCACCCGTTCCGCGCGAAACACCTTCAAGGTGCCCATCGCATGCACCGGCGGATTGACGTCGCCGAACGCCCATTCGTAGGCGGGAATCTGGCCGTTGGGGTGAAGATAGTTTTCCCGCAGCACCAGTTCGATCTGGTCTTTGGCGAAATCGACATCCACCAGCGACAGCGCGGCGCAATGATAGGCCAGATCCCAGGCCGCGAACCAGGGATATTCCCATTTGTCGGGCATGGAGATGATGTCGGAGGCCTTGAGGTGCCGCCAAGTGCGGTTGCGGCCCCCTTTGCGGCCGTCGGGCGGCGGGAATTGGTCGCCGTCCAGCCAGCGGGCCACATCGTAATGGAAGAACTGCTTGCTCCAGATCATGCCCGCCGAGGCTTGGCGTAGGATGCGCCGGTCCTCGTCGGAGGCTTCGGGCAACAGGTCGCGGTAGAACGTATCCGCCTCGGACTGGCGGTCAGTGAAGACCGTCGTGCTGGTGGCGAAAGGTTGGGCCAGCGGCGCGGCGCTCAATACCAACTCAATCTCGGCCTGTTGGCCGCTAGCCACGGTCAGCACATGCCAGGCGGCGAATTTCGTACCTTCACGCGCGGGATTGACCGCGCCGTGCTCGCCGTTGACCACTCGGCGGTGGAAGCTGTCCTTGACGTAGGGATTGGCGTTGGTCAGCCCCCACAAGCGTTGGACATTATGCTCGTTCTCGGTGTACAGCGGCTCGGCGGATTGCCGGCCGTACAGGTGATAGGCGCCCAAGGTCGGATGTTCGGCGCGCACGGCCCAAGCCGCGCCATCCGGCGCCGTGATCGCGTGCAAAGCCGGTTTGATCGCTTTCTGATCCGGCGAAACCGGATCGCCCCGCAGTTCGGCCAGCGCCCGTTCCTTTTCCTCGTCCCCCCAGGCCCAGGTGTTGCGAAACCACAGTTGCGGCAACAGATGCAGGGTCGCCTCCTCGGGCCCACGGTTGGCGACGGTGACGCGGATGTGGATTTCCTCCGGGCCGGCCTTGGCGTAACGCACATCCATATCCCAGTAGCGATTGCCATCAAAAATACCGGTATCCAGCAGGTTGAACGGCGGATCCAGGCGACCCCGGCGGCGGTTTTCCTCCACCAGCCCGCCGTAGGGATATTCGGCTTGGGGATACTTGTAGAGATAGCGCAAATAGCTGTGGCTGGGCGTGGCGTCGAGATAGAAGTAATACTCCTTCACGTCCTCGCCGTGGTTGCCCTGGTTGCCGGTCAGACCGAACGCCCGTTCCTTGAGAATCGGATCGCGGCCATTCCACAGGGCGAGCGCGAAACACAGTCGCTGTTGCTCGTCGCAAATGCCGCCCAGACCGTCCTCGTTCCAACGGTAGACGCGGGAACGGGACTGGTCGTGGTCGAGGTGTTCCCAGGCTTCGCCGTGGGCGCTGTAATCCTCGCGAACCGTGCCCCAGGCCCGTTCCGCGAGATACGGCCCCCACAGCCGCCAGTTTTTCTGACCTTCGTGCTGTCGCTCCAAACGCAAGCGCTCGGGGTTGTCGATGGGAATCGTGGCCTTCATGGGGGGTTCTCCAGAATTAGGGGTTGCGAGTGCTGAGAGGTCGTTTGTGATCGACGAGCCATGACGCCATTTCTTGGGAAAAATTCCTTGTCAGAGAATGAAATGGCCCGGTCGATCAAGTGTTCGTCACTCGAATCAGCAACACTTATGCCACTGGAGAAACTCAAAATAACCTATTGATAATTAATAATATAAATTTGGAATACTGAACTTTGGCCGAGGACGGGGACCGCGAAATATCATGGAGCCGCTAAATGCAGTGGCTTTGGCTGTTATTCCCAAAAAGCGGCCATAACTCCGCCGATCCGCTGGCGAGAGCTATATACTTGTGACAGCAATCCAGATGAAGGCGCGGCCACTGGCGAGAATGCAGACGTTGCTCGGCCAGGATGTTTCGCTGCGTCAACCGTGCCTCGTGGCGATGGGCAAGTCTCTGGGAGCGGCGAGCAAAGCGGAGTTTCCAGGGTTGGAAGGCTGGCATTGAATGTTATACAGGCAATAAAAACTAACGAGATCAAACAGCTTTTATCTATCGTCGTGAATTCGGGTAGATATACAGAAACCGTATAATCACTTGTAGTGCGGACGCTTCGAGCCCGCACTACGGGGCGGCGGATAAGCCGCGAGGACGGAAAAGCCGAAGGCGTTGACGGCCGATGTCGGCTTGATCCGCGTGGTTGTGCGGTGCGAAGCGCCAAGCAACCATGCAGATGGGTATCCGCCGCCCCGTTGGGTTAATGAAGAACGAAGAAGAGAAGTACTATCGTGGCCACCCTTCTTGACAACTCACCTCAGAGCATTCACGTCGACGTCGGTTTCCTCGATCAGCAGGAGCGTACAAAGCTTCTTCGGTATCCCACCGCCAATCGGATCGTCGAAATAGTCAAGAATGGCATCACGGTGAAGACGGCCCAGTTCTTGACCTACTATATGTTTCACCGGCAACGACCCGGCAAGGAAGGATTTCGCAACTACACGCAACTCGGTGGCCGCATCCACCACGCAGCTGCGGACTTGGAAGACTGGGTAGTCGCTCATGACGATTCCATCGCCTCCGCATCTGATATCGAGTCCCAGGATCGCGCAATTACAGAGCGCATCGGAGAGGCGACTGCGCTCTCTGTCGCCGGCCAGATCCACGACATTCACGATGCGGACTGGGATCGTCTTCCCGAATACCGCGGTCGAGGTGCCTTTTCCACTTTCGACTTCGAGCGACAGGTTCTCAGTGCAAGCGATGGGAACCTTATCGTACAGGTCGAGGCCAAGGGCACGGCTCCACGCGATGAAGACCACTTGTCCGTTAACCTCAACAAGCACGCCTCTGACATTGCGAAAAAGAAGGGCAAAATCGCTCAGCGCGAGGCATCTGGCAAGTACCCGCATCCTGCGGACATCCGTTACGGTGTCGTGACGGCTCTGACCGCCAACGCACCGCTGCAATGTTGGCTGACTGACCCACCAGGTGACGAAGGCTCGGACCCACGGCGGTTCCGCCTCTTGGCCCGGTTGGCCTTCATCTTTGACTGGATATCGTTCCTCAGCGGCCGATCACAATTTGCAGCCAGCTTGGCGACACGTCTGCATGCCTTGTTGGCAATCAAAGATCCATTCGTGCTCGCAGAAGTCCCGCTGTTTCGCGGCAACGGGGAACCATTTAGTTCCGCCCCCACTCGGTTCGGTGGCACGCCCAGCATGTTCGCACATCTCTGCAGGGTCACAGACGGCCCAGCAGTCGGCACTCTCGTAAAGGCATCGAACGAGCGCCTTTTCTTCCTCGGTGTTCAGCGGCATCTCTTCGAGAAAGCCGCCACGCAGAGCTTTGACGAAATTTTGACCTATCGGGATCTCGGCGGCTCCATGCACAAGACACTCGACTGCATCATCCCACGCGGTCGCGCGCGGACGATGGGCATCGAGTATCTTCACCGCGGATCCAGCGAATCGACCGCCTATGTTACGTTCTCGGCTGCTGGAATACTGCACTATAGTCATGGCGGTTCCGTGTTTGGCATCGTCACGCCGGAAAGAGCCGAGTAAATCCAGGATGCAACTATACGTCCGAGAAGAACAACGCAACCAGCAGCCGCCCCGTTGGGCATGGCAGTTCGGTCAACCGTGAGAGGCTCTATATGACTTTCCCCTTCCAGCAGACCCTAGAGGAGCTTTTTGCCGCTAATCGGATTCTCGCCGGCGAGGGCGTCATCGACGGATTTGGTCACGTCTCGGTTCGCAGCCCGCTCCAGTCCGACCACTACTTCATGACCCGAAACAACGCGGGCGGTCCGGTGGAGGAATCGGGGGTGGTCGAGCTCGATGCGGAAAGCGATGTCATTCGCCCAGCCGAGGTCCGACCCTCGATCGAGCGCTTCATCCACGGGGAGATTTACCGCGCTCGACCCGACGTGATGGCCGTGGTGCATACCCATGCCCCGGCGCTCATCCCGTTCGGCGCAAGCCCGACGCCGCTGCGTCCGCTGTACCACATGTGTGGCTTCCTTGCGGCGGGCGCGCCGGTATTCGATATCCGCAAGGATTACGGCATGACCAATCTGCTCATTACGCGGGCTGATCTTGGCCGCGCCCTCGCGTCGACGCTGGGGAACTGTGCGGTGGTGCTCATGCGCGGCCACGGCGCGACGGTGGTCGGCTCCTCTGTGAAGGAAGCGGTCTTCCGGGCCGTATACACCATGGTCAATGCCCAACTCCAGCCCATTGCGATGCAGCTCGGCGAGCCCGCCTATCTTGCGCCCGAGGAGGCCAGGCTGGCGGACGAGCTCCACCACGCCGTCCTCAATCGGCCCTGGGAGTATTGGCTGGAGAAGCACCCAATCCACTCAAGAGAGAGACAAACATCATGACTGAAAGAACCGGTCGTTGTCTTTGCGGCGCAGTGAATTTCAAGCTGGTCACGGAACCGCTGGCAACCCGCATTTGCTGGTGCCGCGACTGCCAACACCTCGCGGCGAATGGGTCGGTGAATCTGCTGGTTCCCGCAGACGGACTCCGCTTTTCCGGGGAGCTTTCCGAGTACACGAAGATCGCCGACAGTGGCGATGAGGTCACTCGTCAATTTTGCCCGAAGTGTGGCGCGCATCTGTTCGCCAAATCATCCAACCGCCCAGATTTCCGCGTGGTCCGTGCGGGCAACCTGGATGATCCTTCTTCTATTCAACCCAGCGCGAACATTTGGGCGGCGAGCGCACCGGGTTGGGCTTGCCTGGACCCGGCGCTTGAGCGTGAGGAGCGGCAACCGATGCCGCCTAAATAACATATGGGTTGGGTTGCCGTGATTTCTGGCAACCCATCTACAAGCTGGCCTAAATGGGCGTTGCGCCTCGTGCTACGCACGGTCGGTAAATGGAGTCTGTTGGTTATTGCCGTTTCAGCCGCTCCAGCCGTTGCCACGCCTCCAGCACGCAGGCCACCGACCAAGCTTGGGCCGGTGCGCCGCGCGGGATGTGCGGTGGAGCACCGTCGAGAATTTCGCTGACCGTGCCCAGCCCGGCGTCCAGCAGATGATCACGGATGGGTTGCAAGCAAGTTTGAGCCGCTGCCGCGTCGCTGTGCACGCGATATTCAGCCAGTGCGTAATGGCCCAGCAGCCACGCCCAGACCGGCCCCTGGTGATAGTTACCGTCGCGCTCCCAAACGCCACCGAGATAATAGGGGCGGTAATCGGGATGGCTGGGCGCCAGAGAACGCAGACCATGGGACGTCAATAATTGCCGTCCACAGACCCGCACCACGATCCGCTGGATTTCCGGGGCCAGCGGACTGTGCGGCAGGCTGACGGCGAAGACTTGATTGGGGCGCGCAGTGGGATCGTCGCCGCTGGGACCGTCCAGCACGTCGAGCAGACCCGCACCATCGGGACGAACGAAACGCTGGAAACCTTGGCGCGCCTTGGCCGCGAGTTCCGCGAAAGGCGCGGACGGTTGCCCCAGCCGTTCGGCGAAATCGGCCATGATCATCAGGGCGTTGTACCAAAGTGCGTTGATCTCGACCGGCTTACCGATGCGCGGCGTCACCACCCAATCGCCGACCTTGGCATCCATCCAGGTGAGTTGCACGCCCGGTTCGCCGGCATGAATCAACCCGTCAGCCGCGTCCATGCCGATGCGATAACGGGTTCCTCGAACATGCCAGTCGATCATGTCGGCCAGCACCGGGAACACCTCGGCTAAAACTGCCCAATCGTTGCTGGCCTCCAGATAAGCCCGCCACGCCTCGAAGTACCACAACCCCGCATCCACCGTGTTGTAGTCCGGCGTCTCGCCCGCACCGGGGAACACGTTGGGCAACATGCCTTGATCGACGAAGCGGGCGAAGGTCAGCAGGATGCGCCGCGCACTGTTGAGCCGGCCCGTCGCCAGCGTCAAACCCGGCAAGGCGATCATGGTGTCGCGGCCCCAGTCGCCGAACCAGGGATAGCCGGCGATTACTGATTCCCCGTCGGGCAAGTCCGGCAACGGCCGGGCAAACAGAAAGCTGTCGGCGGCCAACGCCAGTTGTTCGATCCAGTCGGGCGGCGAGTCGGCCAGGTGGGGACGGGCGCGGCCGAGCAACGCCTGTTCGCGGTCGAGAAACCGTTGCAGGGCCGCATCCAGATCGGCGAAAGCGTTATCGTGCAGGCTGGCGGTGATGCCGACCCAACGGCCAGGGCGCAAGCTCAACAGCGCCTGACCGACGCACAGATGCGCATCCCGATCCGGTAGGCCGCGCGCTCGCTCCACCGGCAAATCGAAATTTTCGATCCAATCCCACGCGGTCTGAAACTGGCCGCCCACGGCTTGAAACCGCAAGGTGAACCGGTCGGGACAGATGACGTGCAATTGCTCCCCGACTTTCTCCACTTGCGGCGTGAACCCACCGGGCGCCATGCTGACGTGATGATCACGGGCGTTGACCAGCAGGCGAACTTGCAGCCGTAAATCCCGGCTGGGATCGGCGGATTCCAATCGGTACGCCACATAAACCGTATTCGCGCCCGGCTCCAGCCAGATGCGTTGTTCGATCACCCAGTCACCCAAGGCGTAACGCCACACCGGCATCCGACCGTGCAGGTGGAACGATTCGAGATGAACATGGCCTTCGGGGTTGATCGCCCCACCGCTCCAGCGATTGCTGAACAGCGGGATTTCCCGGTCGCCGTCGAGCAGCGTGGCGTCGGCCTTGGAAAACACCAGCCAGCGACCGAGCGGCGGCTCAACCGGCGCGATCAACAAACCGTGATAGCGGCGGGTCAAGGTCCCGGCAATCGTGCCGGCGGCATAGGCACCCAGGCCGTTGCCCAGCCACCACTCGCGCCGCTCGGCTTGGCCGAGATCGCCGCAAATTGCCCGCCCGAAACGGATAAAGTCCGGTAGTGTGTCGCTCATGCTGATCGCCCCCTTTGTTGCAACCGTTCCGCCACCCGCAACGCCCAGGCGTAGATGGTCAACGAGGGGTTGACCCGGCTGGAGCGCGGCAGGACGCTGCCGTCCACCACGTATAGATTGTCCAGACCGTGTACCTTGCCGTCGGCGTCCACTACCGAGGTGCGGGGATCGCTGCCCGCGACCAGTGTGCCACAGGCGTGCGCGGTACCAGCCAGCGGAATCCCCTTGGCCGCCGCCGGTAAACCGATCTTCCACAACGAACGATTGAAGTCGCGCACCAGCCGACGATGTTCGTCCCGCGCCGCCGGCAAGCGCGCTGGATCGTAATCGAGTTGGGGATATTGGGCGCCGTTGGTCTTGGCGACGACGCGGTTGGCGGGATCGGAACCATCCTCGGTCTGCAAGAAGAAACCGTAGGCGCGATGACCGAGCGCACGGGCGAACCCACGCGGCACGAAGCCCGGAATCAGGGTACTGAGCAATTCGCCGTCGAAGCCCAGCGGCTGAATGCTGCTGTGCGGTAGGCGTTCGTTCAACAGCAGCAGGGTTTTCCGCAGCAGATCGGTCTTGGGTGTGGCGGAAAACGCCAGCACGGCGCTGAGCAAGTGGGATTTGTAATTTCGCCCCACCGCGTCCGCGCACGGCAGCCGCTCGGTCAAACCGCTGTCGGCCAGATAGCCCTGCAACAGCCGTGGCGAGTGCAATGCACCGGCCGCCAACAACAC
>JBATDL010000265.1:0-3284 GCA_049663445.1 Candidatus Competibacter sp. | reverse complement strand
TGTTCCGTGCGGAGCCGGGCCAGTCGCCGCAGCCGATTTCGGTGAGACCGTTGCCGGCAGGTGAGCCGGTGCGAGTCGCTGGCAGCAAAACGCATGGGGGCGCGGGATTGCAGACCTTCGTTGCTGCTTTGGGCGCGCACCATCTGGTGAGCATCGGTAGTTCGCTTAAGTTTTGCCGAGTCGCGGAGGGTGCAGCGGATGTGTATCCCCGACTCGGTCTGACCTCGGAGTGGGACACCGCCGCCGCGCAAGCCATCGTCGAAGCGGCCGGTGGTCGAGTGGTATCGGCGGAGACGGGCGAGCCGTTGCGCTACAACACGCGCGACTCGCTGCTGAACCCGTACTTCATCGTTTACGGCGACGCTGGCCGCGATTGGCTGCGCTACGTTCCGCGCGAGGGTTGAACATGATCGCGACGGAGGTGTATCAGGCGGTTATTGCCGCGCCGCTGGGAAAGATCGGTATCCGCATGGCCGGCGAGGCGGTGAGCGAACTCGATTATCTGCCCGTCGATATACCCGAACGGGCGCCGGCGGATGCCGCAACCCAGGCCGTCATGGCCCAGTTGCAAGGGTACTTCCACGATTCTCGCACCCCATTTACGGTTGCGTTGGCGCCTGGAGGCACTGCGTTCCAGCAACGGGTGTGGAAAGCGCTTCAGGCCATTCCACCGGGGACGGTGCTGACCTACGGCGAACTGGCGGTGCGACTTGGCACCGCCGCCCGGGCTATCGGTGGCGCCTGCCGGAGCAATCCGATCCCGATTCTCATTCCCTGCCATCGCGTGGTGGCCCGACGGGGATTGGGAGGTTACGCGGGCGAAGTTACCGGCGATCCCCTGGGTATCAAGCGCTGGTTGCTACGACATGAGGGGGTGGCCGGTCTGGCCGCTTGAAATCCCCCCAGCCGCCCTCATATCCGCTCCTGGCATACGAACACCATCCAGGAGACCCGTTCCCCATGACCGTTGAAGCCCATAAGGAAACCCTTGGTTTTCAGGCCGAGGTGCAGCAATTGCTGCGCCTGGTCGCGCACTCGCTGTATTCCAACAAAGAGGTTTTCCTCCGCGAGTTGATCTCCAACGCCTCCGACGCCTGCGACAAATTGCGCTTCGAGGCGCTTACCGACGGCGCTTTGTACGAGAGCGACCCCGAATTGAAAATCCGGGTGAGTTTCGACAAGGATGCCCGTACCATCACCGTGTCCGATAACGGCATCGGCATGGATCGGCAGGAAGTCATCGATAATATCGGCACGATCGCCCGTTCCGGCACCCGCCAGTTCATGCAGAAGCTGAGTGGCGATCAGGCCCGTGACGCCAACCTGATCGGCCAGTTTGGTGTCGGTTTCTACTCCAGCTTCGTCGTCGCCGACAAGGTTACGCTGCACACCCGCCGCGCTGGCATGGGGCCGGAGCATGGCGTGCTTTGGGAGTCCACCGGCGAGGGCGAGTACGCACTGGAAACCATTGAGAAACCTGTGCGCGGTACCGAGGTGATTCTCCATCTGCGCGAGGAAGAGAGCGACCTGCTGAACGAGTGGCAGTTGCGCTCCATCATCACCAAGTATTCCGACCACATTACTTTGCCGGTGATGATGCAGGTAGAAAAATTCAGCGAAGACAAGGATGCACCGCCGACCATCGAAGAGGAGCGTATCAATCAGGCGGCAGCGCTGTGGGCGCGGCCCAAACAGGAGATCAAGGAAGAGGAATACAAGGAGTTTTACAAGCATGTTGGCCACGATTTCGAAGACCCGCTGGCCTGGACCCACAACCGGGTCGAGGGCAAGCTGGAATACACCTCGCTGCTGTTTATCCCGGCCCGCGCGCCGTTCGATCTTTGGGATCGCGAACAGCGTCACGGGGTGAAGCTGTACGTGCAGCGAGTGTTCATCATGGACGACGCCGAGCATCTGATGCCGCGTTATCTGCGCTTCGTGCGCGGCGTGATCGATTCCAACGACCTGCCGCTCAACATCTCCCGCGAAATCCTGCAAGGCAGCAAGATCGTGGACAGCATTCGTGGTGGATCAGTCAAGAAAGTGCTGGGATTGCTGGAGGACATGGCGACCAATGATGCCGAGAAATACGGTAAGTTCTGGAAAGATTTTGGGCGGGTTCTCAAGGAGGGACCGGCGGAGGACCATGGCAATCGCGAGCAAATCGCCAAATTGCTGCGTTTTGCCTCGACTCACCACGATAGCGACGAACAGACCGTCGCGCTGGCGGACTACGTCGGCCGGATGAAGGAAGGGCAGGACAAGATTTACTACATCAGCGCCGACAGCTTCGCCGCCGCCAAAAACAGCCCGCACCTGGAAGTCTTCCGTAAGAAAGGCTTGGAGGTTTTGTTGCTGACCGATCGAGTGGACGAGTGGTTGATGTCGCACCTGACCGAGTTCGAAGGCAAGAATCTCCAATCAGTCGCCAAGGGCGCACTGGATCTGGACAAGATCGCCTCGGAGGAGGAAAAACAAGAGCAGAAGCAGGCCGAGGATCAGTTCAAGGACTTGTTGACCCGAGTCAAGGAGGTGCTGGGCGACACGGTCAACGAAGTGCGGGTTTCCTCGCGACTGACCGATTCCCCGGCCTGCTTGGTGGTGGACGAGTACGCGCTCAGTGCCCACCTGGAGCGCTTGCTGCGTGAAGCGGGCCAGAACGTGCCGGCGAGTAAGCCGCACCTGGAATTGAATCCCCAGCACCCGCTGGTCGCTCGGCTAAAGGACGAAGCAGACGCCAGCCGCTTTGGCGACTGGACCCACCTGTTGTTCGAGCAGGCGATGCTGGCAGAGGGAGGGCAACTGGAAGACCCCGCCAGCTTTGTGAAACGGTTGAACGGTCTGTTGCTGACGCTTGGCCGCTAAAAAATGCCTACACTACACGGCGGAGGGTTGCATGACCTGTTGCGGCGGGGTCAGCCCCGCTGTGTGGTTTCTATCGCTAAAACCGACGATTCTGATAGATTATTATTAACGAGCTGTTTTGCTCGACTTAATGAAGTTAATGATTAGGGAGGTGTCTATCCATGATGCAACTGAAGGAAGTGCTAAAGAACAAAGGTGGCGAACCGGTGATCGTGCCGGAAGCCAGCACGGTGGCGTCCGCCATTCGCACCATGAATGCCAAACGCGTTGGGTCGGTGATGGTGCAAGGTCCTAGCGGGGAACCGATGGGTATCCTGACGGAGCGCGACGTGGTACGGCTGTATGCAGAGGGCGAAAGCGATTTCGAAACCATGCTGGTTAAGGATTGGATGACCACCAACATCTATGTCTGCAAGCCG
>JBATDL010000264.1:0-2127 GCA_049663445.1 Candidatus Competibacter sp. | reverse complement strand
GGGCGGGGTCGGCTTGGGCGCCGCGCCGTTCCAACAGGTCGCGGGCGGCGGAGATCAGATTCATCGGTCCCTGCATCTGGAAGATGGCGGCTTGCAGCGCCTCGCGCATGCTGCGCACCCGTTCCTGCTCGGCCAGCAGGGCGCGCATGGCGTTCATGCCCACCGCTTCCTGCTGACGCTTGAGCGCGGTGATCTCGTTGGCCATGAGCAGCAGATAAGTCTGCCGTACCGGTTTGAAGAAGGTGGCGGCGCTGCTGTCCTGTTCGCGGAACCACACGCCCGAACAGGAAAACCAGCGTGGTTGTCCCTTGCCGCCCGGATCGAAGCTGACCTCCTGGTCGCGGAAGCCGTGCTCGGCGCTCGCGCCCCACGGAAAGGTTTCGCCCAGAGTTTCCCGCAGGGCGCGCAGAAATTCCGCCGCTGGCTCTCGCACTCGCAGGTCGCCGACCAGCTTCTTGTATTCGTGGTTGTCGAGGATGACGCGGCCGTTCTCGTCCAGCAGAGCGATGACCGCCGGGGCGGCGTCCACCATCGACTCGATCAGCGCCTTCTGATAGTGCACCTGTTGTTCCAAATGGTGCATGGCGGTCACATCGCGATGGATGCCAAGAAAGCAGGCGGTTTCAGCCTGAGGATCCTGGATCGGGATGACGGTCAGCTCCGCCAGATAGACAGTGGACCGCTTGCGGCGATTGACCAGCAGCCCGGTCCAGGGTTTGCCGCGCTTGATCTGCCGCCACAACTGATCGTAGACCCGGGCCGGCGTGCAGCGGTCGGAGAGCATGGCGGTGTTCCGGCCGATGACCTCGCTGGCGGCATAGCCGGTGACCTCGGTGAAGGCCGGGTTGACGTAGAGGATGTTGGCGTTGGTGTCGGTGAGGCAGACGGCGATGGTCAACTGGTCCACCACCTTGGCGAATACCCAGGGCGGCAGGATTTCGGCGGCGGATTGCACCGCCTTCGCGTCGGTCTGGGCGGAGAGATAGCCGACTGTTTTCTGATCGTTCTGGGCCATGGGCGTGCTCGGCGTTGTGGGGGCTGGAACCAGTTGGAAGCCATATGCAAGTTTATGGCCAGCGTGGGAGGCGCGAAGGGCGAAGGTCGGGCATGGGGCAAAGCGACGGAGAGATTCGGCTCGATCCGCCATCCGTCGTCTTTCCATCCGCAATGCGGCATTCATGACAAGCGAGCCCCGCTTTTCCTCGCCATTGTTGTGAAGCTCACAATTTTCCCGTGATCGGCCGGGGAGAGCCGTAATCGGCAAGGCATTGAACGCCTAGGGAATGGCGCGCATTCAATCCTGTTGGCACGATTGCTGCCGGATAGCGCAACAGGAACGCGGAGGGCTGTTATGCGGGATTACCTGTTCATCTTGTTGGGCGCGGCGTTGGTCAACAACGTGGTGCTGGTGCGATTTCTCGGGCTGTGCCCGTTCATGGGCGTGTCGAACAAGATCGACTCCGCCCTGGGTATGGGCATGGCGACCACCTTTGTGCTGACTCTGGCGGTCGCGGCCAGTTGGCTGCTGGAGCATTATCTGCTGGTCCCGCTCGATATCGAGTTTTTGCGCATCCTGGCGTTCATCCTGGTAATCGCCGCCCTGGTGCAGTTCACCGAGATGTTCGTGCGCAAGGCCAGCCCAACGCTCCATCAGGTGCTGGGCATCTACCTGCCGCTGATCACCACCAACTGCGCGGTGTTCGGTATCGCGCTGCTCAACGTCCAGCAAAAATACAATTTTATCAGCAGCCTGTTGTACGGCTGCGGCTCCGCGCTGGGGTTCACCCTGGTGATGCTGTTGTTCGCGGGGATTCGGGAGCGGCTGGCCATGGCCAACGTGCCGGCCACTTTTGCCGGCGCTCCCATTGCTTTCATCGCCGCCGGCCTGCTGGCGCTGGCGTTCATGGGTTTCGCTGGGTTGCCGGTACGCTAGCCGTCGGCCCCGATCGGGAGTTCACAAAAATGATTGTCGCCATGATGACGTTGACCGTGCTGGGGTCGCTGCTGGGGTTGCTGTTGAGTCTGGCGGCCCGCTATTTCCAGGTACCGAGCAATGCCTTGCGCGAGGAAGTCATGGAACTGCTACCCGGCGTGAACTGTGGGCAGTGTGGTCATCCTGGTTGCAGC
>JBATDL010000263.1:0-2770 GCA_049663445.1 Candidatus Competibacter sp. | reverse complement strand
GAAATCCTGCGCACCTACGACGCCGTGTTCCACTGGCGCGAGGGTATGGTGTTTGTCGCGCTGGGTTCGCTGCTGCTGGCCTTCCTGATCCTGGCTTGGGACAAGGCCGCCGGCCTCAGCGCCGAGGAAATACGCGAGATTGGCATCCTCAAGGCCATCGGCTGGGAAACCGGCGACATCCTGCGTATGAAGCTGTGGGAAGGCGCGCTGCTGTCGCTGACTGCGTTTCTGGCCGGCTATCTGCTGGCCTGGTGGCAGGTGTTTTACGGCGGCGCGCGGCTGTTCGCGCCGGTACTCAAGGGCTGGGCGGTGCTGTATCCCGACTTCCGGCTGACGCCAGCGGTCGGTTTACAACAGGTCCTCGTCCTACTGGCGGTGACCGTGCTGCCCTACATCGTCGCTACTCTGATTCCGGGCTGGCGGGCGGCGATTAGCGATCCCGACGCGGCGATGCGCGGATGATCGACTTGCGCGAAGTCAGCAAGGCATTCAACCAGGGTCAGCCCAACGAATGCCGGGCGCTGCGTGAGCTCAGCCTGCGCTTGGAACGCGGCGGCATCACCGTATTCAAGGGACCCAGCGGTTCCGGCAAGACCACGCTGTTGACCCTGATCGGCTGTCTGGCGCGGCCCACCAGCGGGCGAATCACGCTCGACGACCAGCTACTGTCCAACCTACCGGAGCGGTTTTTGACCGAGGTGCGCCGGCACACCTTCGGCTTCGTGTTTCAGCAGTTCAACCTGATTCGGGGGTTGACCGTGCTGGAAAACGTGATGCTGCCGGCCTATCCACTGGGGAAACCGTATCGCGAACTGCGGGACGGCGCGCGGGCGCTGCTGGACCGTTTCGGGCTGGGCGCGAAGGCGGAGAACCGGGTCGAATGGCTGTCCGGCGGCGAGGCGCAACGCACCGCCCTGGCCCGCGCCCTGATCAACGACCCGGCGGTGCTGATCGCCGACGAGCCGACTGCCAACCTCGACAGCGCCCTGTCACGGGAGGTGCTGGCGCTGCTGGGCGAACTGGCAACGCAAGGGCGAACCGTGCTGATCAGCAGCCACGATCCATTGGTGTTCGAAGCGGTTCAGGTCGGCCGGGTCGTCGAATTGCACGATGGATGCGTGGTCGAAGACTCGCGATGCTGATCACTCCCGCCATCGTCGCCCTGCAACTCATTGCCCTGAGTGTCGCCGGCACGGTGCTGCTGGCCACTGGCTTCGCCTGGAAGATCCTGCGCCGCTGGGATATCCACAGCGGCAGCGAAATACAGTTAAAGCTGGAACGGCGGACCTATCTGATTTCCACCCTGCTTGGCTTTGCCCTGGGCGCGGAATTGCTGTCGCTGTTGCTATTCGTGCAAACCGCCGAAAGTCTGTCTGGCCAGTTCGTCGGCGCGATGTGCGCCACCGGGGTATTGAACGTCAATCCTTTCGGCTTCCCAACCCTGCTGCTGAAGATTGCCCTGTTTTTCCTGGCAGCGCTGTGGCTGCTGCTCAACCGGGTGGACAACCGGGGCTACGACTACCCGCTGGTGCGGGTCAAGTACGGCCTGCTGTTGGCGCTGGCGCCGCTGGCGCTGCTGGAAGGGGCGCTGCAAACCCGCTTTTTCCTCGGGCTGGAACCGGAGGTGATCACCTCCTGCTGCGGTTCGCTATTCAGCGCGGCGGGCCAAGGCGTAGCGGCGGAACTGGCCGGTTTACCGGCGCGGCCAGCGCTGGCGCTGTTTTACGGTATGGCGGGGTTGCTGCTAGTCATCGGGCTGGCGTTTCGGCGCTGGCCCGGACTGGGGCCGCTATTTGCCGCCGCCAATCTGCTGACCTTCGCTGTCGCCATCGCCGGCATCGTCGCCTTCCTGTCGCTGTACGTGTACGAAAACCCCAACCATCACTGCCCGTTCTGTCTGCTGAAAGCGGGCTACGATTACGTCGGCTATGCGCTGTACCTGCCGCTGTTCGCCGCCACCGCCGCCGGGCTGGGCGCCGGACTCATCGCGCCGTTCCGCCGGATTGTCAGCCTGCAAGCGACGATTCCAGGCGAGATGCGGCGACTGGCCGGGCTGGCGCTGGCGGGATTCGGCGTGTTTTACGGGTTGGCAACGTGGTTGATGCTGCGGTCGAATTTAATTTTGCTGGGATGACGCTAAAACCGTTTCGGCAGACCGGCCTGCTTCAAGTCATCCATCAAACCGTCCGGACATGTTCGAGTCGCTCGCTACGTAGGCGGAACGGAATATCGCCCGGCCGCGCCATGCCATTAAGCGCCAGCAATTCGGGAATCATGACCCGCAACCTTGCCAGCAGCATCTCCATGGTTTCAGCCTCCGTGACCAATCCTGGCACGTCGTTGCTGGTGGCAACCCAGACTCCGACTTCGGCATCCCATTCGGCGATAATTTCAAGTGGGAAATTCATTAATCATAACCCTCATCAGGTCATCCACGATGTCATATAAGGCATTCAATCTAAAATCGAATTCGAGAGATCGGCAAAGCGCCGGCTTGTTGCAGGCTTCATCCCCATTTTGGCTTTTCCCCACCCTCCTTCTGCTCACCCTCCTCGCCGGTTGCGAGCAGAACGTCACCGACGCCAAAACCGACACTCCCGCCCCCGCCTTCACCTTGGAGCGACTGGACGGTCCCGCCGTCCATTTCCCCGAACAGTATCGCGGCCAAGTCGTCGCCATCCGCTTCTGGGCCGACTGGTGCCCGTATTGCCACGCTGAGATGCAGGCGCTGGAGCCGGTCCACCGCCAGTACCGCGACCGGGGGCTGGCC
>JBATDL010000262.1:0-2896 GCA_049663445.1 Candidatus Competibacter sp. | reverse complement strand
CATCTGATGTATCAAGTCAAGAGTCAGGGCAAGAACGCGGTGGCGTTCGATACGCAATTGCGAGGATAGAACCATGCAAAAATCGCTGTTCGTCATTATTGTGCTCAATATGCTTTTTTTAACGAATCAGGTTGTTGCTGACGATATGGGCGCTTTTGTCGAAGCCTGTCTGTCATCGAGCAATATTGATCGGCCGATTTGCGAATGCACCGCCCAAAAGGCGAAACGGGAGCTTTCGCCCAAGGGATTCGATTTTGTGGTGGCCACGCTTCGTCAGGATGATCGAAGGACGGCGACGTTGCGTACCGAAATGACGATTCAGGAAATGACGCAAGCCGGCACGTTCATGACTCGCGGTCCCGCACAATGCACCAAGGGGAGTTGAGCCGGACATGTCCTGCTCTTCGTAGCCATGCCCAAACTTTCCCTTGCCAAACTCGAACGCCATCTCTATTCCGCCGCCGACCGCCTTCGTCAAGAGGGGTTGGATGCCGCCACCTACAAGGATTACATCTTCGGGATGCTGTTCCTGAAGCGCTGCTCGGATGTGTTCGAGTCCGAGCGCGACCGGATCGTCGGCCGCAAGGTCGAGCAAGGTATGATTCGGGATGAGGCCGAGACTCGTTATGGCGAGAATCCCGATTATTACGACGGCTTTTTCGTCCCGGAACGCGCTCGCTGGCGCTATCTGCAAAGTGTCGGACGATGCGTGCAAGGTGAAGTGGACCCCATCGTCAAGACAGGATTGAGCTGGTTTCAAGGTAGATACTCTGCCTTCATGGCGACAGGATTGATGGCCTGTCGGCATACACCTCGGTGGGTGTTCGGTAGTTCAGCGCCTGATGAGGACGCTGATGGTTGTAGAAGTTGAAGTACCGGCCCAAGCCTTGGTGAGCCGGATCGAGCGTGTCATAGGCATTGGGATAGACTGCCTCATCTTTGACTGAGCGCCACAACCGTTCCACGAAGATGTTGTCGCCCATCCCCGGCCGTCCATGCTGATCTGGATGCCGGCCTGTGCCAGGCGGCCGGTGAAGGCGGCGCTGGTGAATGGGCTGCCCTGATCGGTGTTGAAGATCACCGGTGGCCCCCACGCCAGCGTCTCCTCCAAGCAGTCCAGGCAGAAGGCCGTATCCAAGGCATTGGAGAGTCGCCACGCCAGCACCTTGCGGCTGTACCCGTCCACTATCGCCACGAGGTACACAAACCCACCGGTCAGGCGAATAGAGGTAATCCACATTATGACTCAGGTGCTCCCCTTGGATGCCTTGGACGGATCGAGCCGCGCCGCCGCCTCGGCGGCGGTTTCGTAAAACTGGGGCGCAAGATCGCGCTGGCGCAGGGCATCGCCAAGCTGGGCTCGCAGGAAGGTGTTGGTGGTGTAACGGGTTACGCTCAAGTAGTGGAGCCGCACCACGTCGCTCACCATATCCATGTATTCCTGCATCAATTCCGGAGTGATCGAGAAATTATCGTAATTGACGATCGCGAACACCTTCTTGCCCAACGGTTCGACCCAGTTGCGCACCGCCACCCGGATGCGTTCGATATCCTCGTGACTGCGGATCGCCAGGCCCTCGAAATTGAGGAAAAACCGGTTCTTGACCGGATCGTAGGACAGGCGCTGATCGAGTGGCCGCGCCGCCATCAGGTCGCGCAAGCCCATCGGCCCTTCCTGGAAAACGCGGGCATCCATGAGTTTGAGTTGGGGGCTGATGGCGGGCCGAAATTCCATCTTCGCCAGCACATCGCGCTCCAGGTCGATCCCCGGCGCGATCTCAATCAGTTCCGGCCCTTCTGAGGTCAAGCGGAACACCGCCCGTTCGGTCACGTACAGCACCGGTTGCTTGCCGCGATAGGCAAGCTCGCCGCTGAAGGTGCGCTGCTCGACCGTCTCGACGAACTTGGCAGTTCCTCCGTCACGCCGGATGCGTAACTGACCGTCCTTCACCGCAATATCCAGCCCGCCGGCGGTGAATGTTCCAGCGAACACCACCTTCCGGGCGTTCTGGCTGATGTTGATGAAGCCGCCGGCGCCGGCGATGCGTGGGCCAAATTTCGAAACGTTGAGATTGCCCTGCCGGTCGACCTGAGCCAGCCCCAGCACCGCGATGTCCAGCCCGCCGCCGTCGTAGAAATCGAACTGATTGGGTTGATCGATGATCGCCTGGACGTTGGTGGCGGCGCCGAAATCCAGCCCGCCGGCGGGAATGCCGCCCACCACGCCCGGCTCGGCGGTCAAGGTCAGCAAATCGATGATCTTCTCTTCGGCGGCAATGTTGGCCACCCCTTCCGGCATACCGATGCCGAGATTGACGATGGCGTTCATCGTCAGTTCCAGTGCCGAGCGACGGGCGATGATCTTGCGTTCGCTCATCGGCATGGGCGCAATCGAAGCCAACGGCACTTTGATCTCGCCGGAGAACGCAGGGTTGTATTGAGTGGCGAAGGTCTGCCAGTGATGTTCCGGCGGGGCGACCACGATGCAATCCACCAGAATGCCGGGCACCCGCACATCCTTGGGTCGCAGGAAGCCTTGATCGGCCACTCGCTCCACCTGGGCGATGACGATGCCACCGGAATTGCGCGCCGCCATGGCGATGGCCAGCGATTCCAGCGTCAGTGCCTCCTTTTCCATCGTCAGATTGCCGTCGACGTCGGCGGTGGTGGCGCGGATGATGCCGACATTGATCGGAAACGCTTTATAAAACAGATACTCCTGACCGCCGATCGTCATCAGTTCGACCAGATCCGCCTCGGTGCGGGCGTTGAGCTTGCCGCCGCCGTGGCGCGGATCGACGAAGGTGCCCAGCCCGACCCGGGTCAAGGTCCCCGGCTTGCCGGCGGCGATGTCGCGGTACAGATGGGTGATCACGCCCTGCGGCAGGTTCCAGGC
>JBATDL010000261.1:0-3582 GCA_049663445.1 Candidatus Competibacter sp. | reverse complement strand
GATGAGGGTTGTGCGACCCATTATCCGGTGCGGCAGGAAAATGGGCGCGTCTGGCTGGGGTTGAACAACGTGGTCAGCTTGGCGACCGCTGCCCGCGAAACGGCTTGAAGAGGAGGGTCGGGCGATGAGCGAAGGAGGCGGAATCGGTGAAGCAGTCCGCACGACCTGCCCCTATTGCGGGGTCGGCTGCGGTGTGAAGATCACGATGAATCCCGATGCGAGCGCTCGGGTGGAAGGCGACGAGCAGCATCCGGCGAATTTCGGGCGGCTGTGTTCCAAAGGCGCGGCGCTGGGCGAAACGCTGAGTCTCGACGATCGTCTGCTGTATCCGGAAATCGCCGGGCGGCGGGTGTCGTGGGATGAAGCGTTGACCACGGTTGCCAATGGCTTTTGCCGGGCACTGCTGAAACACGGTCCCGACGCAGTGGCTTTTTACGTCTCCGGACAATTGCTGACTGAAGATTACTATGTCGCTAACAAGTTGATGAAGGGCTGCTTCGGTAGCGCCAATATCGATACCAACTCGCGGTTGTGCATGTCGTCTTCGGTAGCCGGTCACCAGCGGGCGTTCGGTACGGACACCGTGCCCGGTTGTTACGAGGATCTGGAAGAGGCCGATGTGGTGGTGCTGGTCGGTTCCAATCTGGCCTGGTGTCATCCGGTGCTGTACCAGCGCATCCTCGCCGCGCGCGAACGCCGTGGCGGCAAGCCATCGCTTGTGGTGATCGACCCGCGTCGCACTACCACCTGTGATGTCGCGGAAACGCATTTGCCGCTCAAACCCGGTTCCGACACGGTGTTGTTTAACGGCTTGCTGGTACATCTTTATCAGCAGGATCGACTCGACCCGGAGTTTCTGGAACAGCATGTCGCTGGATTCTGGCCGGCCTATCGGGCGGCAAAGGAAGTCGCGCCCAACATTCCCACCGTCGCTACCAAAACCGGTTTGGCGGAAAGCGATGTGGCCGAGTTTTACGGTTTATGGGGCCGGACTCGCAAGGTGGTGACGGTGTACTCGCAGGGGGTCAATCAATCTGCCCACGGGAGCGACAAGGTCAACGCCATCATCAACTGTCATCTTGTCACTGGGCGGATCGGTCAAACCGGCATGGGGCCGTTCTCGGTCACTGGTCAGCCGAACGCGATGGGTGGACGCGAGGTTGGCGGTTTGGCGAACCAACTGGCGGCGCACATGGATTTCGCGCCAGAGGATGTCGAACGCGTGCAGCGGTTTTGGCAAGCTCCCGCCATCGCCCAGGGTCCCGGATTGAAAGCCGTCGATCTATTTAAAGCAGTCGCTGACGGGAAGATCAAAGCCTTATGGATCATGGGCACCAATCCGGTGGTCAGCCTGCCCGACGCCGACGCGGCGCGGGAAGCCCTGCGGCGCTGTCCGCTGGTGGTGGTGTCCGACGCCGTGGCCGATACCGATACCGTGCGCTTGGCGCATATCAAGCTGCCGGCGCTGACCTGGGGTGAAAAGGAAGGCACGGTGACCAACTCCGAACGGCGGATTTCCCGCCAGCGGACCTTCTTACCGCCGCCCGGCGAAGCGAAACCCGATTGGTGGGCCATGACCCAAGTGGCCCGACGCTTGGGATTCGAGGCGTGGTTTCCTTTCGAGTCGACCGCAGCCGTTTTTCGCGAACACGCGGCTTTGTCCGGGTTCGAGAATGAGGACGGTGGCCGCGACTTCGATATTTCCGCGCTCGCCGAGCTTGCCGATGCCGATTACGACACTCTGCAACCGTTGCAATGGCCGTTGCCGCGTGGCGCGACGGTGGGCGCAGCGCGTTTGTTCGGCGAAGGCGGATTCTTTACCGCCGATGGCAAGGCCCGCTGCATCGCCGTCGGCGAACGGACGCCCGCCTATGCGATCGATGACAGCTTCCCAATGGTGCTCAACAGTGGCCGGATTCGCGACCAATGGCACACCATGACCCGCACCGGCAAGACCGCGCGGTTGACCGGGCATATCCCCGAGCCCTATGTCGAGATTCATCCGGTGGATGCGCTGGCCTGCGGCGTCAGCGAGAATGCGCTGGCACGGGTGCATAGCCGTTGGGGTGAAATGATCGTCCGGGCACGCACCAGCCCAGAGCAGCAGCCGGGCAGCGTGTTTGTGCCGATGCACTGGGGTTCGCCGCTGGCGCCGCGCGGACGGGTCAACGCGGCGGTCAATCCGG
The DNA here is from genome assembly GCA_049663445.1 of Candidatus Competibacter sp. GTDB lineage: Bacteria > Pseudomonadota > Gammaproteobacteria > Competibacterales > Competibacteraceae > Competibacter. The sequence goes on along the minus strand of JBATDL010000261.1, from coordinate 1,396 downwards.
CGGTCGATCCCTTGTCCGGTCAACCGGAATCGAAGCATACCCCGGTGCGGGTGCAGGCGTATCGTCCCCGCTGGCATGGGTTCCTGCTGTCGCGTGAAGCCATCGAGCCACCAGCGGTCGAGTACCGGGTCAGCGTGCGCGCGCGGGAATGCTGGCGCTACGAGTTGGCGGGAGAAGAGTCGGTTGAAGATTGGCCGAGCTGGGCGCGTAGTTTGCTCGGCGATGAACCGGGTTGGGAATGGCTGGAATTCGCCGATGTTGGTGCGGGCCGCTACCGGGGCGCGGTGCTGGAGGAGGGGCGGCTGCGTGCCTGTCTGTTTGTCGCGCCCGGCCATGAATTACCGTTACGCAATTGGCTGGCGGGACTGTTTGCCGTCCAGGAACTCGGGTCCGTCGAGCGTGCCGGTTTGCTGGCCGGGCGACCGGGGCAGGGTCAGCGTGACAGTGGCCGCATTGTCTGCGCCTGTTTCGGAGTCGGGTTGAATACCCTGACTGCCGCCATCCGCGACCAGCGTTTGATTACGCCCGAAGCCATCGGCGCGGCGCTGAAAGCAGGTACCAATTGCGGTTCCTGCGTGCCGGAGCTACGACAACTGATCGCGCAGGGCTAGAATCGACGCTCCCGAAACCGCCGAGGAGCGATTGCCCCGATGTCCCGCGTCCAGACTGGCCTGGAAGTACTGATCACCGACTGTCCCGAAAAAATTCGCGGCGCCCGGATTGGAGTGGTGTGCCATCCGGCCAGCGTCGATGCCGAACTGCGTCACGCCCTGGATCTGTTGCAGGTGGCCGGCGCCCGGATCGTCGCCATCTTCGGCCCGGAGCACGGTGCCCGAGGTGAGGCGCAGGATATGGAGGATGTCGAGGATATCTCCCTTGATCCCCGACTTGGGGTTCCCGTCCATAGTCTGTACGGCGCGACCTTTGAGAGTCTGACGCCCCGCCCCGAACAGCTTCGGGGGCTCGATGCCCTGGTCATCGACTTGCAGGATGTGGGCGCGCGCTATTACACCTTCGTCTGGACCATGGCCTTGTGCATGGAAGCGGCCGGCACGGCCGGGGTGCGGGTGCTGGTCTGTGATCGTCCCAATCCGCTCGACGGTCTGACCACCGAGGGTAATCTGATCAAGCCGGGCTTCGAGTCCTTCGTCGGCCTGCATCCCGTCCCCAACCGCCACGGGTTGACGCCCGGTGAGGTCGCCCGCTTTGTCCAGCATTGGCGCGGTGTCGAATGCGAGTTGGACATTGTGCCCCTGCGCGGTTGGCGGCGTGAGATGGTTTTTGAGGAGACCGGGCTGCCTTGGGTCTATCCCTCGCCCAACATGCCCACGGTCGATACCGCGCGGGTTTATCCCGGCATGTGCCTGGTGGAAGCGACAGAACTATCGGAAGGGCG
>JBATDL010000260.1:0-4022 GCA_049663445.1 Candidatus Competibacter sp. | reverse complement strand
CGAACGACGTGGTCCGGCGCTGGGCGCCGCTTTTGGCCCGAACGGCCAGCCCACCAAGGCCGCCGAAGGTTTCGCCCGCTCCTGCGGCGTGACTGTCGCCGAACTGCAACGGCAGGAAACCGACAAGGGCGCGTGGCTGGTGCATATCAATACCGAGCCGGGCGCGTTGACCGCCGATCTGATTCCACCCATCGTCGAGGCCGCGCTGGCGGCCCTGCCCATTCCCAAGCGGATGCGCTGGGGCGATCGCGACGATGAATTCGTGCGGCCGGTACATTGGGTGGTGCTGCTGTTTGGCACTGAGGTGATCCCCGCGACGATCATGGGTGTCCGCACCGGCCGGGAGAGCCGTGGCCATCGCTTCCACCATCCGCAACCGATTCAGTTGACTACGCCCGCCGACTATGCCCGGCAACTGGCCGACGAGGGCAAGGTGATCGTCGACTTTGACCAGCGCCGCGACATGGTCCGCGCCCGCGCCGAGGCCGTGGCGGCCGAACTGAAAGGCGTGGCGGTCATCAAGCCTGAGCTGCTGGACGAGGTCACGGCGCTGGTCGAATGGCCGGTGGCGCTGGCCGGCAATTTCGAGCGGCGTTTTTTGGACGTGCCGGCCGAGGCATTGATCAGCACCATGCAGGATAATCAGCGTTACTTTCCGGTGGTGGACGCACATGGCCGGCTACTGCCGCATTTCATCACCCTGGCCAACCTGGAAAGCCGCGATCCCGCTCAGGTGCGGGCCGGCAACGAAAGAGTGATCCGTCCACGCTTCAGCGACGCCGAGTTTTTCTGGAATCAGGATCGCGGCAAACCGCTGGCGGCACGGCTGGAGCTGTTGAAACATGTGGTATTCCAGCAGCGGCTTGGCACCGTGGCCGACAAGAGCGCGCGGGTAGCGACACTGGCGCGCCTCATCGCCGAACAAAGACACGGTAACGCGGATTGGGCCGAACGGGCGGCGCGACTGGCCAAGTGCGATTTGATGACCCAGATGGTGCAGGAATTTCCCGAATTACAGGGCATCATGGGCCGCTACTATGCACGCCACGACGGGGAAGCGCCCGAGGTGGCCCAGGCCCTGGAAGAACAGTATCTACCGCGCTTCGCCGGTGACCGACTGCCGGCGACCGCCACCGGCCAGAACCTGGCGCTGGCCGACCGACTGGACACGTTGCTCGGCATCTTCGCCATCGGTCAGGCGCCATCGGGCGCCAAGGACCCATTCGCACTGCGCCGCGCCGCGTTGGGGACGCTGCGCATCCTGATCGAGGGTGAACTGGATCTCAATCTGCTGGCCTTGTTGGAGTGTGCCGCCAGTCAGTTTGAACCGGCCATTCGAGCCAAAAACGCGGTGGAAGCGGTTTTTGATTTCATCGTGGAGCGGTTGCGCGGTTACTATCTGGATCAGGGGGTGCGTCCGGATACTTTCGAGGCGGTATTGGAATGCCGGCCGCACCGGCCACTGGATTTCGACCGGCGAGTGCATGCGGTCGGCGCCTTCCGCGACCGACCGGAAGCAACCAGCTTGGCCGCCGCCAACAAACGCATCCGCAACATCCTCAGAAAGGTGGATACGGTGCTGCCATTCGAGGTGCGGCCCGATCTGCTGGTCGAAGAGGCGGAACAGGCGCTGGCGGGGCAATTGGTGGAGCTGTCCTCTGAGGCGATCCCATTGATGGAAGTCGGTCTGTACGGCGATGCACTGAACCGACTGGCCAGCCTGCGTGAGCCAGTGGATACCTTTTTCGATCGAGTGCTGGTGATGGCCGATGACCCGGCCGTCCGTAACAATCGCATCGCTCTGCTGAACGAATTGGGCAGTCTGTTTTTGCGTGTGGCGGATTTTTCGCGCTTGCAGGATTGAGGCAGGATGAAAATCGGCGGCGGCAAGCAGCAATATTGGGCAGGTTATTTTTTATCAATGCTCGGAAACCGGCGAGGTTTCACGTGAAACAGAGTCCGATGGCGGAAGTGGTTGGAATGACCGGGATGAGAGCCGAAGCGTTGTTTCATGTGAAACAACGTCCAGGGGCGCCACCTGCGGCTAACGTCACCGATCGGACGGTTTCATGTGAAACGTACTCACTGGTTGGCGCGGGCGAAAAAACACGACCCACTATGAAGCTGATCATCCTGGACCGTGACGGTGTCATCAACGAAGATTCAGACGCCTACATCAAATCGCCGGAGGAATGGAATCCGATTCCCGGCAGCTTGGAAGCGATCACCCGTCTGAATCACGCCGGCTATCGCGTGGTGATCGCCACCAATCAGTCCGGGGTCGGGCGCGGGGTGCTGGATCTGGAAACCCTCAACAAGATCCATCGGAAAATGCATCGAATGGTGCAGGAGGCCGGTGGTCTGATCGAGGCGATTTTTTTCTGTCCGGACGTGGATGAGGCTAATCCCTTTCGCAAGCCCAATCCCGGTATGTTGCTGGAGATCGGCCGGCGGTTGAAATGTAGCCTGCAAGGGGCGCCGGTGGTGGGCGACAGCGTGCGCGACATCCGGGCGGCGCGGGCGGCCAATGCCTGGCCGCTACTGGTGCGCACCGGCAAAGGTGCCCGGACCCTGGAACGCGAAGCGGAAAGCTGCGCCAACGTGCTGGTGTTCGACGATCTGGCTACGGTGGCCGAGTATCTGACGACTGACCATGAATGACCTTCGATCCGATTCGCTGCCCGTGCGAGCGATGGCCAACCCTTCGATGATCAATTTATGGATGCGCTCGCTGCTTTTTTCGCTCGGCATGCTGCTTTCGACCGGAGTGTGCGGGCTGGTGATCGTCCTCGGCTTTGCCTTGCCTTTCACTCAGCGCTACCGTCTGTCGCAGTCCTGGAGTCGCTTCAATATCTGGTGGCTGCGGGTCACCTGCCGGATCGATTACCGGGTGAGCGGAACCGAGCATATTCCCGACCGACCGGTCATCGTGATGGCCAAGCATCAGTCCACTTGGGAAACGCAGTTCCTGCAACAGTACCTGCCGCCGATGGCATGGGTGGTCAAGCGCGAGTTGCTGTGGCTGCCGTTTTTTGGCTGGGCGCTGAAGCTGTTGCGACCGATCGCCATCGACCGTCGGGCCGGCACTTCGGCGGTCAAGCAGGTGATCCGGCAGGGCATCGCACACTTGCGGCAAGGCCAGTGGGTTCTGGTCTTTCCCGAGGGTACGCGCACCGCGCCCGGCGTTCGCAAACGCTACGGCATGGGCGGCGCGGTGCTGGCGTCGCACAGCCGCTGTCCGATCCTGCCGGTGGCCCACAATGCTGGGGAATTCTGGCCACGGCGTGGTTTTCTCAAGCGTCCGGGCACCATACAAGTGGTGTTCGGTCCCCTGATCGCCAGCGAAGGTCGCTCGCCACAGGAGCTCAACTGGATGACCGAAACCTGGATCGAAACCACCATGACGCACATCGGGCGTGCGGTGCGTGCGCCGCAGCCGGCCGGTGAGTGACCCAACCAAAAGGGCGATCTGCCATGGCCTTCACCAATAGCCGCCATACCGTCAAGCGCTTTGACTCGGAAATCGACAGCCTGATCACACAGGTTCTGGAAATGGGGCGGGCCGCCGGGCAGCAGGTCGAGCAGGCGGTCACCGCATTCAGGGCCGGCGATATCGAACTGGCGCAAGCGGTCGTGGCCGGTGACGATGTTCTCAATCGCCGTGATCTCGACATCGATCGGGCCTGTATTCGCCTGTTGGCCCGCCGCCAGCCGGTTAGCACCGACATGCGCCTGGTGATGTCCATGCACAAGGCCGTCGCCGATTTGGAGCGGATTGGCGATGAAGCCAAGAGCATCGCTGAGAAGGCGCTGGCAATTCAAGCGCGCGGCGGCGAGTTGCATCAAGGCGTTGCTCATGATATGGACCGTCTGGCCCAGGTCGCGATCCAGCGGTTCGTGGCGGCGCGGGATGCGCTGGCCCAGTTGAACATCGAGCAGGCCTGGTGGCTAGTGCGTCAGGAGGAAGATCCAGTGGAGGAGGTGTTTCAGGATAGCCTGCGTTCGCTCAGCGTGCTCTCGTT
>JBATDL010000259.1:0-2449 GCA_049663445.1 Candidatus Competibacter sp. | reverse complement strand
TCGCCACGGGATGACTGGCGCGATTTTCCCCAACCCCGTCTACGCCAAAGTATCGGTGAGCCACCTTGGCGGCTTTCAGGAAGGTTGGGATTACCTGAGCAAATTTTATGGTGCTGGAGTTCTAGGCATTCTCCTTTTTGGAACCACTGCCTTATCCTTCGCACTGCTAGGCCATGCCACCTTCAAGCGTTTCTTATCCCACCCAAAAAGCGCTCAGATCGAAAGCCGCATTCTGGTGCCCGCCCTTTGCATCTGCGCCTACGAAGCTTTTGTCGTCATCGTCAAGGGCGACTGGATGGAATATTATCGATTTCTAGCACCGACACTAGGACTCAAGATGCTGCTGCTGGTCATGCTGGGCGAAAAGCTCCATGGCTTGACGCCTTCTCATTCCCGTCGGCTAGCGTCGGTATCGGTGTCAATAATCTTGTTTTTAGTCATGGCGGACGAATCGCAATATCGGTCACCGCAAGACTGTTCGACACGTCTTAACATTAATTTTTTTGAACATTTTTTTGCTCATCCCAACAACGCAAGCATCGCCCTCAACTGCGCCCACCAGCGCGACAATGACGCGATTCGACCCTTTATCGAGCAGGAATTACCCAAGTATCTAGCGCAAAAGGGCCACTTAACCATCGTGACCTATCAAGGCGGCTATTTTCCCTATTTCCTTCGGGAAAAATTCTCACCGCAGGAAATCAGCTTCGTTGATACGACCGGCTTGCTCAATCTTGAAATTGCCAAGATTGATGGAGAAAAAATCCCGACTGGCAATAAATATCTTGACGATATTCCAGCTATTCTCAGCGGTGAGATTCCTAGACTGTCGGAGCGAATTTCCCGTTATCAACCGAATATGATTTATATTCTGGGCGAAAGAGAAACAGATCAGGCCAAACTCAAAGCCATTGGGTTCGATAAAATTTATCAGGCACCCGGCGCGGTCGTGTATCTAAAACAATAATTATTTATAATCAACATATTGACGTTAATCTTATCCATATCGAGAACACTGCCCTGAACGAAAACTTCGGTATCGAAGTGCTAAGTGTTCGGCTACGCCGAGGATGTCGGCGGCGCGTGAAAAATTCGATCCCGCTCCCACCAGCCTCATGCGGGTCGGTCGATGGCTGAACCCGACTGCCCCATCGCTCTGATCCCCGCTCATAACGAAGTCGCCACCGTCGGCGCCATCGTCACCCAAGTCCGGCAGCTTTGGAATTATCCGGTGGTGGTCATCGACGATTGCAGCAGCGACGCCACCGCCCAAGCCGCTCGGAACGCCGGCGCCACTGTGCTGCCACTGACCCTGCAACTCGGGGCCTGGGGTGCGATTCAGACTGGTCTGCGCTACGCTCTGCGCCAGGGCTACCGCACCGCCATTACTCTCGACGCCGACGGCCAGCACGGACCTCAAGACATCGGCGCCCTGCTGCAACCGCTGGTCGACGGCCAGGCCGAAGCCGCCATCGGCGCCTTTCCAGAACGCGCCAGCCGCGCTCGACGGATCGCCTGGAGCTATTTTCGCTGGCTGACCGGCCTGAAACTGGAAGACATCACCTCCGGCTTTCGGGCCTACAACCACACGGCGATGACCGCGCTCGCCTCTCGCGAAGCCAGCCTGCTCGACTATCAGGATGTCGGCGTGCTGCTGATCCTGCGCCGCAAGGGCCTGCGCACCATCGAAGTGCCGGTGGCGATGCAACCGCGTATGCTGGGCGCCTCCCGGGTGTTTCGCTCTTGGTGGGTTGTGGGAAAATACATGCTGCAAACCAGCCTGCTCTGCCTCGCCCGGGTCGGTTACAATCATCTGCCTCCCGCAGCCGACGACTGACACCCCGGATGATCACCTACCAAATTACCTCGATGGCGATCGGGGTCGGCCTTGCCGCCATCATTTTGTTCCTGGTCCGCCGCGATCACCTGCACGGTCCCTACGCCATCTGGTGGATCGGGGCTGCCGCAACGGTCGCCCTGCTCGGTCTGTTCCCGCGCCTGTTCGACATTCTGGCCCTCAAAATGGGAGTCAGCTATCCACCGATCCTCGCCATCGTGCTGGGTTTCAGCCTGCTGCTGCTCAAAATGCTCACCATGGACCTGGATCGCTCCCGACAGGAACGACTGATCCGCCGGCTCGCGCAGCGGCTGGCCATGTTGGAGGCGCAGGAAATCCCTTCCGCCACCCAACCGCCCTCTCCTCCAGGGGCAACGGAGGAAGCGCGCAGCGCGGACGCGGAACCGGAACTCGCGGCAACCTCTCCGCCTCTTCCTCAGAGGGAGAGAGATCGAGAGTAAGCGAGCATGCGCGTTCTCCACATCGGCAAGTACTATCCACCGTTTGCCGGCGGCATCGAGCATTTTCTGGCCGATCTGCTGCCGGCGCTGCGCGTGCACGACATCGCGGCGGCGGCGCTGGTGCACGACGAACAACCGCGCCGGGGTGGCC
>JBATDL010000258.1:0-4153 GCA_049663445.1 Candidatus Competibacter sp. | reverse complement strand
CCTCCGCGACTGCTGTTGGGATGGCAGCAGTCATGAGATCGGCATCGCTGAGCGGCGTGTCAGTCACGGAGGTCATGGGGCGATTTACCATCCATTCATACCCGGCTTGTCAAGCTGTTTTTTCCATCGGCACCTGGGCAGTTACAAAATAGGTCTAAATAACAGAGAGCGGGAATTGCTGGTGGAACCCGGTTTTGCCACCCTGTTTGTCGAAGGCGGCGTCGCCCATATTCAAAAGCCGGACTGGGGCGACTACTACGTGCGATTGCGGGTCCAGCCGGACGCCGGCAACCTGAACCTGAACATCGTCCGGGTCAGCGAAGACCGCGCCGCTGCTTCGAACGAGCGGGTCCGGCGCGATCGGGAGATGGAAGAGCACTGGTGCGCCGCGCACCGGGAGTTGTTGCAACGCCTGGAAGAACACGGCGTCGCCAGCCGGCAAACCCGCGCCCTCGTTGCCGGCGAATTACCGGTGCAGACCATCCAGCCAGACACGATTCAGCAACCGGGCCGGACGCGACATCGCCGGCAGGACTTGCACCGGCGACAGCGAGAGCTTTAAGGCGGCGTGATGGCTGATATAGCGCGCCTCCACCGGTCGTGGGATCTCCCCTCCTTGGACAAGGAGGGGTGGCGCGCAGCGCCGGGGTGGTTCGACACGGGCGATGCCACCCGTCAGACCGGAGCACTCTATTCAATCCGACTGCTCCAGCCGCTTGCGGAACGCCGCGTAATACAGCACCGGGATGAAGATCAGCGTCAGCAGGGTGGACACCATAATGCCGAAGATCAGCGAGATCGCCAGTCCCCGGAAGATCGGGTCGTCAAGGATGAACAACGCCCCGAGCATGGCCGCCAGCGCCGTCAAGATGATCGGTTTGGCCCGCACCGCGCTGGAGCGGATCACCGCCTCCTCAAATGGCGTCCCGCTGGCGACTTCCAGATTGATGAAATCCACCAGCAGGATCGAGTTGCGGACGATGATGCCCGCCAGCGCGATCATGCCGATCATCGAGGTGGCGGTGAACTGGGCGTGCAGCAGGGCGTGGCCCGGCATCACACCGATGATGGTTAGCGGGATCGGGGCCATGATGATTAGTGGCACCAGATAGGAACGGAACTCCGCCACCACCAGCAGGTAGATCAGGATCATCCCCACGGCGTAGGCGATGCCCATGTCGCGGAAGGTCTCGTAGGTGATCTGCCACTCGCCGTCCCATTTCAGGCTGTAGCTGTAGGGATTGTCCGGCTGGCGAATGAAGAACTGTTCCAGCGGTTCGCCGCCAATCGGTTGGTCGCGCAGATGGGCGAAGATTTCGAACATGCCGTACAGCGGGCTGTCGAGCGCGCCAGCCATGTCGCCGAATACGAACACCACCGGCAGCAGATCCTTGTGATAGATGGCGTTTTCACGTTGGGTCTGCTCGACATCGACGATCTCCGACAGCGGCACCAGTTGGCCGCCCTGGGCGCGGGTTTTCAAATCCAGCACGGTCGCCATGCCGGCCTTGGCGGCGACCGGCAGTTCCAGCCGCAGCGGGATCGGGTACTTGGCGGTGCTGGAGTGCAGATAGCTGACATCCTCGCCGCGCAGCGCGGTGTTGAGATCGGTGGCGACCGCCTGCTGCGATACCCCGAGCAGAGCCGCCTTCGCCCGGTCCACATGGGCGATCAGCCGTTCGGTGGGCGCCTCGACCGTATCGTCCACATCGATGATGTCCGGCGTGGCACTGAAGATCCGTCGCACTTCCTGGGCGGCCTGGATCTGGCCGGGATAGTTCAGACCGTAGACCTCGGCCACCAAGGGCGACATGACCGGCGGGCCGGGCGGCACTTCGACCACCTTGACGTTGGCGTCGTAGCGCTTGCCGATCTCTTGCAAGGGACCGCGCACGCTCAGTGCGATGTCGTGGCTCTTGCGATGGCGGTGTTTCTTATCGGCCAGGTTGACCTGGATGTCGCCGACGTTGGCGCCGGCGCGCAGGTAATACTGCCGCACCAGGCCATTGAAATTGATTGGCGCGGCGGTGCCGGCGTAGATCTGATAATCGGTGACTTCCTCGACCGTGCCGAGATAGCGGCCCAGTTCGCCCAGTACCCGGGCAGTCTGTTCCAGCGTCGTCCCTTCCGGCATGTCCACGATCACCTGAAACTCCGACTTGTTGTCGAAGGGCAGCATCTTCAGCACGACCAGTTGGAAATAAGCCAGGCTGACCGAACCCGCGATCAGCAGCAGCACGCCCACGCCCAGCACCCAGCGCAACGGTTTGCCTCGCCGCCCTCGCAGAAAGGGACCGACCACGCGACGGAACAGCCGATGGGAAACATTCTCCCGTGCCTCCTGATCCTCCGCGTGTTCCCCTCCTTGGACAAGGAGGGGTGGCGCGTTAGCGCCGGGGTGGTTCGAAATTTCCGGAGTCGAGGCCGCGCGCTTTTCCACCACCCGCCGCAGCACCTTGTAAGTCAGCCACGGCGTGAACACGAAGGCCACCGCCAGCGAGATCAGCATACCCATGCTGGAGTTGATCGGGATCGGACTCATGTACGGCCCCATCAACCCGGAGACGAAGGCCATCGGCAGCAGGGCGGCGATCACAGTAAAGGTGGCCAGGATGGTCGGGCCACCGACCTCGTCCACCGCCAGCGGAATCGCCTCGACCAGTTTGTGTCCACCCAGATGGATATGGCGGTGGATGTTCTCCACCACCACGATGGCGTCGTCCACCAGAATGCCGATGGAAAAGATCAGGGCGAACAAAGACACCCGGTTGAGGGTGAAGCCCCAGGCCCAGGAGGCAAATAGAGTAATGGTCAGGGTTAGAATCACCGCCGCGCCGACGATGAGCGCCTCGCGCCAGCCCAGCGCAATCAACACCAACACGATGACCAGGCTGGTGGCGAAGATCAGTTTGTGGATCAGGGTCATCGCCTTGTCGTTGGCGGTGACGCCGTAATTACGAGTGACGGTGAGGTTGACGCCCTCGGGAATGAAGGTGCCCTTGAGTTGCTCGACGCGTTCCAGCAGTTGATCGGCAACCTGGACCGCGTTCTCGCCGGGCTTTTTGGCGATGGCCAGAGTGACGGCCGGGAATTCGCCCCGGCTGTGGATGCCGTTCGCCGCCGCTGCCGGACCTGTGCCCAGCCAGACGTAGCGTTCCGGAGAATCCGGACCCAGTTCGACAGTGGCGACATCGGCCAGATACACCGGCGTGCCCTTGTGCAGCCCCACCACCAAACTGCCGATTTCCCGTGGGTCCACCAGGAAACTACCGGCCTGTACCGGAATTTCGCGGTTGTCGCCGACCAGAAAGCCGGCGTCGGCCGAGGCGTTGGCGGCTTGCAGCGAACGGCGCAGGTCGGCCAGTGCCAGCCCGTAGCCGGACAGTCGGGCCGGGTCGAATAGCACCCGCACTACCCGGTCCGGCGCACCGATGGTGTACAGGTCGCGGGTGCCGGAGACACGCTTCAACTCGCTTTCCAGGGTATGGGCCACCCGGCTCAGATCGTCGGCGCTGCGTTGCGGATCCTCGGTCCATAGCGTCAGGGCGACGATCGGCACGTCGTCGATGCCCTTGGGCTTGACGATGGGCTGGCCAACCCCGAGGTTGGCCGGCAGCCAGTCGAGATTGGAATACAGCTTGTTGTACAGCCGGACGATGGCGTCGGTGCGGGGCTGGCCGACCAGGAATTGTACGGTCAGCACCGCCATGCCGGGCCGTGATACCGAATAGACGTGTTCGACGCCTTCGATTTCCGAGAGCATCTGCTCGGCCGGACTGCTGACCAGCCGCTCCACCTCGCGGGCAGTGGCGCCGGGGAAGGGGATGAACACATTGGCGAAGGTGACGTTGATCTGCGGTTCTTCCTCGCGCGGGGTGACCAGCACCGCGAACACGCCCATCAGCAAACCCACCAGCGCTAACAGCGGGGTGATTTCGCTGAGCAGGAATTTTTTCGCAATCGCCCCGGACAGGCCGAGGCGCGGTTCGGTGGCGGCGCTCATGCTAGTTCTCCACCGTCCGCTGCTGTTCCTTCAAATAGACGCCAGCCTGGATCGGGTCCAGCGCCACCGGCTCGCCCGGCTCCAGCCCGGCCAGGATTTCGACGACGTCGCCCTCGGTCCGGCCCGGCCGGACCTGCCGCAGGGTAACTC
>JBATDL010000257.1:0-2552 GCA_049663445.1 Candidatus Competibacter sp. | reverse complement strand
GCAAACGCCCTATATCCCAGCCTTCATGGTCAGGATGCCTTCATCGTTAAGCTGAGCGGCGACGGCCAAACCCTGCTCTACTCAACCTACTTGGGCGGAAGTGGAAGTTCCGGTGATCAGGGTTATGGTATCGCGGTGGACGGGTCTGGTAACGCCTATGTGACAGGTCAGACTTCCTCCACCGACTTTCCCACGGTGAACGCCATAAATCCCAACTTGTATGCGGAGGGGACAAGCGATGCGTTCGTCTTCGTGCTGAGCAGCGACGGTCAAACCGTGCGCTACTCGACCTATCTGAGCGAAGGAAATGATTGGGAGACGAGTACAAGCATCGCGGTGGACGGGTCAGGTAACGCCTATGTGACGGGCTATCACTACAGCGGTTTTTTCGCCAGGGCTCCCATAGATACTTTCATCGTCAAGCTGAGCGGCGACGGCCAAACCGTGCTGTACTCGACCCATCTGGTCGGAAGTGACATTGATGGAGGTTACGGCATCGCGGTGGACGGGTCGGGTAATGCCTATGTGACGGGAGATACCCTCTCGATCGATTTCCCCATCGCCAACGCGCTGCAACCGAATTTAGGCGGTGTTAGCGATGCCTTCATTGCCAAGATTGCGGAAAGCGCCCCCGGCGATGTCAACGGCGATGGCAGCGTCAATGCCCTCGACGTGGTAGCGGTGATCAACGCAGTGCTCGGGATCCAGTCGTTGCCGGCCGCCGATGTCAACGGCGATGGCGCGGTCAACGCCCTCGACGTGGTGTTCGTCATCAACCAGGTGCTGGGCATCCCGCTGGCCTAATCGCCGGTGGATTGACGCATAAATTCTGACAGGTAGCGCTTAGAGCGCCTGGCTCCCATGCTCCAGCGTGGGAGCACGTCCAGACGCTCCAGCGTCGCGATCAGCATTCCCACGCTGGAGCATTGGAACGAGAACCTGTCAAAACTTTTGCGGCAGCCCACTAGCCCCCAAAAAACCCTGCTCTAGCGGGGTTTTTACTTGTCCGGCCGGACCCGATGCCGGACAATACAAACTAATCATGACCATAACAATACGCTCATAACCCGCGAGGTGAACTAAGGTGAAACGGCAAGTGCGCAAGGCGGTATTTCCCGTGGCTGGCCTCGGAACCCGATTCCTGCCGGCCACCAAGGCCAGCCCCAAGGAAATGCTCCCCATCGTCGATAAGCCGCTGATTCAGTATGGAGTTGAGGAAGCGGTGGCGGCAGGGGTGGAAACCTTGATCTTCATCATCGGCCGCACCAAGAACGCCATCGCCGATCATTTCGACAAGGCCTACGAACTGGAAGCGGAACTGGAAGCCCGCAACAAGACCGACCTGCTGCAAGTGGTGCGCGGCATCGTGCCGAACGGAGTGGAATGCGTCTACGTCCGCCAAGCCGAGGCGCTGGGTCTCGGCCACGCCGTGTTGTGTGCCCGGCCGGTGGTCGGCGACGAACCCTTCGCGGTGATTCTCGCCGACGACCTGATCGAGGAAGATGCCCGCGAGGGTGGGGCAATGAGCCAGATGACCCGCCATTTCAACAAATACCAGTGCTCGATCCTGGGGGTGGAACGGGTGCCCAAAGAGGAGACCAACAAGTACGGTATCGTCCATCCTCTGCCGTTCGCCAACCGGATCAGCAACGTGGACGGCATCGTCGAAAAGCCTAAGCCCGAGGACGCCCCATCCGATCTGGCGGTGGTGGGCCGCTACATCCTGACGCCGCGCATCTTTGACCTGCTGACCACCATCCCGCGCGGGGCCGGCAACGAAATCCAGTTGACCGACGGCATCGCCGCCTTGTTGGCCGAGGAGCAGGTGTTGGCCTATGAGTTCTCCGGTCGACGCCACGATTGCGGCAGCAAGCTCGGCTATCTGATCGCGACGGTCGAGTACGGCCTGCGCCATCCGGAACTGGGCGATCGGTTCCGCAATTACTTGCAAGCGTTCGGTTGCCGGTTCGACGGCCTGACGCCAATCGGTGATTGAGTTCGGGCCGTCGATTTTTGAGGAGAAAGCTGCGATGCCACAGGGCCTACTCGTTCTGAATGCCGGATCGTCCAGCATCAAGTTTTCGGTATTTGCCCTGCCGGCCAACGGCGGCGAACTGAAACTGGTTTGCCGGGGCTTGCAGGAAAATATCGGCGACGACAACCCGCGCTTCACGGCGTTCGATCAAGCCGGAAAGGTGGTGATCGACATCCAGCCGACGCCGCCAGTCAGTGGGGTTTACCACCATCAAGCAGCGTTGCGCGATTTGCTGGCCTGGTTGCGCGATTCGCCGGATTTACCCGACGTGATCGCGGTCGGCCACCGGGTGGTGCACGGCGGCGAAGAGTACAGCGATCCACAGATACTGACGCCGGAGATCATCGCACGCCTGGAAGCCTTTGTGCCGTTGGCGCCGCTGCACCAGCCGCACAACCTGGCCGGCATCCGCGCCATCGGCGCGGTGCAACCGGATCTGCCGCAAGTGGCCTGCTTCGACACGGCATTTCATTTTGGCCAACCGGAATTGGCGCAGTTGTTCGCTCTGCCGAAGATC
>JBATDL010000256.1:0-6165 GCA_049663445.1 Candidatus Competibacter sp. | reverse complement strand
GCTTGAAGGAACGCTACGAAGTCCATCACGGCGTGGACATCACCGATCCGGCCATCGTCGCCGCCGCCACGCTGTCGCATCGCTATATCACCGACCGCAATTTGCCCGACAAGGCGATTGACTTGGTGGACGAAGCGGCCAGTCGCATCCGCATGGAGATCGATTCCAAGCCGGAGGAAATGGATCGGCTCGACCGGCGCTTGATCCAGCTCAAGATCGAACGCGAGGCGCTGAAGAAGGAAGGCGACGAGGCGTCGAAAAAACGTCTGGACCTGCTGGAACAGGAAATCGCCCGGCTGGGGCGTGAGTACAACGACTTGGAAGAGGTGTGGAAAGCGGAGAAGCTGGCCTTGCATGGCGCGGCCCAGGTGAAGGAGGAATTGGAGCGGGCAAAACTGGACTTGGAGACCGCCCGCCGCGCCGGCGATCTGACGCGAATGTCGGAACTGAGCTACGGCCGCATTCCGGAATTGGAACGGAAGCTGACCCAGGCCAGCGCCGTCGAGCACGACGCATTCAAGCTGCTGCGCAACAAGGTCACGGATGAAGAAATCGCCGAGGTGGTCTCCAAGTGGACCGGCATTCCGGTCTCCAAGATGCTGGAGGGCGAGCGCGACAAGCTGCTGCGGATGGAGCAGGCCATCCAGCGGCGCGTGGTGGGTCAGGACGAGGCGGTCAAATCGGTGTGCGACGCCATTCGCCGTTCCCGCGCCGGCCTGTCCGATCCCAACCGGCCCAACGGTTCGTTCCTGTTCCTCGGTCCCACCGGGGTGGGTAAGACCGAGCTATGCAAGGCGCTGGCCGAATTTCTGTTCGACACCGAGGACGCGATGGTGCGGATCGATATGTCGGAGTTCATGGAGAAGCATTCCGTGGCCCGAATGATCGGCGCGCCGCCCGGCTATGTTGGCTATGAGGAGGGCGGCTATTTGACCGAGGCGGTGCGGCGGCGGCCCTACAGCGTGATCCTGCTGGACGAGATCGAAAAAGCCCACCAGGATGTGTTCAACGTGCTGTTGCAGGTGTTGGACGACGGGCGCTTGACCGATGGGCAGGGCCGCACGGTGGATTTCCGCAACACCGTGATCGTGATGACCTCTAATCTGGGTTCACAGATGATTCAGGAGATGGCGGCGCAGGACAACTACCCGTTGATGAAGAGCATGGTGATGGCGCAGGTGGCCGATCATTTCCGGCCGGAGTTCATCAACCGCATTGACGAGGTGGTGGTGTTCCATCCGCTGGATCGCGAACAGATTCGGGCCATCGCCGGTATTCAGGTCGGTTATCTGCGCCGGCGGCTGGCCGATCGGCAAATGGGGTTGGAGGTGTCCGAGGCGGCCTTGGACCGCTTGGGCGAAGCCGGCTTCGACCCGGTTTACGGCGCCCGGCCACTGAAGCGGGCAATCCAGCAGGAATTAGAGAACCTACTGGCGCGGCGGATTCTGGCCGGTGAATTTGGTCCCGGCGATACGGTGGTGGTGGACGCCGGCGGGGAGGGATTGACGTTCGGTAAGGGCGGCGTGCGGCTGGAAAAATAGGGGAATCTCCGCCACCGGGACTTTCGCTTGAACCAAGTAGCGAACAGGCGAAGGTCCCGCGCGGATGGATCCCGGCGGGCTGTGATAGCGGCTATAAGCTACTGTTCAGGTGAGTCTGTTAAAGTTTCCAAGCTTCGCGCGATTCCACGCGCAACAGATGGGAGATGGTCGTGAGTAGGGTAGAAAAGCACAGTCGATTCAAATGTTACCCACCCCTATTGCATTCGATAGCTGCCCTCGTGTTATTGGCGCTGGCTTTATCCGAAGGCTACGCCGCCTCGGTGGGCGGAGGTTCGCCGCCGATGGCGGGCAAGGCATCCATGAGTTTTTCTGATAAGCAACTCAAGCAGGATTACAGCGTGACCGCGATTCCACTGCAAATTGTGCTGGATGCCGTCACGGTGACGGAGGAGAAAGCCGCGCTCGCGACACAGCGCAAGGATCAGCCCCTGAAAGTGGGGTTCGCGCGGGAGGTGCCGCCGCCTTACCAGGGCGATCTGTATCCATGGCTGTCGTGGGAAGCTCTGCCCGGAGACGGTCGGGTCGCGGCGTTTTCGGTCACCTCGCCGGGGGCACGCGCGCTACGGGTGGCGATCGATTTGGAGGGTTTACCCGAAGAGACGGAAATGCGTTTTTTCGGAAGCAAGAATTCCGAGATCTTCGGACCCTTCACGGCCAGATCCATACGTGCCCAGCAGGCTGGGGGGAATCCCGCCAGCTCCGAGCCGTCACCGACTCTGTTCTGGTCGCCGGTGATCGAGGGGGAAACCGCCGGGGTGGAGATTTACCTGCCGGCTTCGGTTGAAGGCGGGTTTCCGATTCGGGCGCCAAAAATACAACACCTGACTGATTCGTTTCAGTACCCAGACGAGAAACGTCTTTCCGATATCGGCCGATCCGGATCTTGCAATATCGACGTCAAATGCCGGGACACTGTGCCCAGCAATTTAAGCGCCGCAGTGGCCAAGATCATTTTCAGCGATGCTGATGGCAGCTATCTATGCACGGGAACATTGCTCAACGATAACGATTCCAGTAGCTGGATTCCTTATTTCATGACTGCGAATCATTGTCTAACGAAACAATCCGTCGCTAATACCATTGATAGCTACTGGTTTTTCGAGCGTGCGGTCTGCGGAGGACCGAATCCCACCTCCGTCACCCATTTCACTGGCGGCGCCGACTTGCTCGCCACTGGTACTAACAGTGATTTCACTTTCCTGCGCTTGCGGGATACTCAAATCAGCAGCTTGCCGGGCATACAGTTTGCTGGTTGGACCACAACCAATCCAACCGGCCGGACGATTACGGGTATCCACCATCCCAGCGGCGACTTGAAAAAATGGAGCCAAGGCGCCGCTAATGGATATGCGCCCTATGGCGATCCGGTCAATGGATCCGGCAGCCATATCCAGGTGACCTGGTCGCAAGGCGTCACCGAAGGCGGGAGCAGTGGTTCCGGCATCTTCGCGATCACCGGCGAGCAAAACGACCAGCAGCTTTTTGTCGGTAATTTGCACGGTGGCTCATCCTCCTGCTCGGACCAAACGGCACCAGACTGGTATGGCCGCTTTGATATTACCTATCCCGCAATCAGTCAGTGGCTAAGTTCGACGAGCAGCGGAGCCCATCTGGAAAGCCCGCAGCAGGGCTCGTTCGAAAGTGGGATCGGTCTGATTCGCGGCTGGATCTGCCAGGCCAACACGGTGGAAATCCAGATCGACGGCGGCGCCCGGCAACGGGTAGCCTACGGCACCACTCGGGATGATACGGTCGCGGCCTGCGGCGACGCCGACAACGGTTTCGGCTACACCTTCAACTGGAATCGGCTGGGCAATGGCAGCCACAATTTGCGGACCTTCGCCGATGGCGTGGAGTTCGCCAATGTGAACTTCACCGTGACCACGCTGGGTGTGGAGTTCCTGCGAGGCGCCAGTGGTGGATATATCCTATCCAACTTCCCGCAAGCCGGTAGCGAAGTCATCTTAAACTGGGCCGAACCGCACCAGAACTTCGTCATCGTCGGCGCGAGCCGGAATGCGACCAGTGTCCAACCCGCCGCAGTGGTTCCGCTGGCGCAATTTCCCGCCAGCCTGGAGAGTCCGCAGCAGGGTTCCTTCGAAAGCGGGATCGGTCTGATTCGCGGTTGGATCTGTCAGGCTAGCACGGTGGAAATCCAGATCGACGGCGGCGCTCGGCAACGGGTGGCCTATGGCACCACGCGGGAAGACACGGTGGCGGCCTGCGGCGACGCCGACAACGGTTTCGGCTATACCTTCAACTGGAACCGGCTAGGCAACGGTAGCCATAGTTTGAAGGCCTTCGCCGACGGGGTGGAGTTCGCCAACGTCAGCTTCACCGTGACTACCTTGGGCGTGGAGTTCCTGCAAGGCGCCAGCGGGCAGTACCGCCTGCTCGACTTCCCGCAAGCCGGCGGCAATGTCACCGTGCGTTGGGCCGAACCCCATCAGAATTTCGTGATCGTCTCGTATAGCGGATCACGGTCGGCGTCGGAATAATTTGGCGCGGGGCAACCCGCGACAACCCAGGCATGTCGCGTATACCCGGTACTCATCGATAGCGTTCGAATGCATGGGTTTTCACTCTCCCAGATAGCGAGGTAGCGGCGATGGCGAATGACGAACCGCTTTTTCCGATGACGCTGAACGGACTGGATGACAGCCGGCGTGCTCTGCTGGACCTGCTCGGCGGGATGCGGCGCACGCTGCTGTGGTATACGCCTCTGGTACGGCCCGAGTTGTACGACGATCCCGATGTGCTCGACGCCATCCGCAATCGAGTGGTGAGCCAGCCCAAGACACGCCTGCATCTGGTGTTGCCGCCAGCCAGGGAATGGCGCAGCGACTGTCCCCGGCTGGTGCGGTTGAGCGAGCGGCTGACCAGCGCGCTGCTGTTGCGCACCCCGAACCGGCCGGAAGTCCCGGACCGGCCGGAACTGAGCCAGGCGTTCGCCATCGCCGACGAACGGGCGCTGCTGCGTTTCAGCGATCCGCGCCGCCTGCTCGGCGGCTACGAGCCGGAGCCTCGCGAACGCATGAGGGAGTTGCTGGAGCTGTTCCGCCTGATCTGGGAGCGGTCGCGGCCCGATCCCGACCTGGGCCGGCTGGGGATCTAGGCCGGCGCCAGCCCCCAACGTTCCAGTAGTTTCGGCCGATTCAATTCCAGCCATTGCAGGGCGATGATCGGCGCGGCCGAATTGATGCGGCCGGTATGCAGCAACTCCAGCGCCTCGGTGCGGGAGACCAGGTGCAGGCGGATGTCTTCATGCTCGGAGGCCAGGCCGCAGATGCCGGGAGTGAGGTTCGAAGTATCCACCCGGCCGCAGAACAGGGTGATGCTTTCGGACGTGCCGCCGGGGCTGACCAGATAATGGCAGATGGGAATCAGCTCCAGCAGTTCGCAGCCGGCTTCCTCCTCGGTTTCGCGCCGCGCCACCTCCTCGGTGGTTTCGGCGGGATCGTCCATGATGCCGGCGACGATCTCCAGCAGCCAGGGACCGCCGGGAAACTCCATCGCGCCGACCCGGAATTGCTCCAGCAAAACCACTTGATCCCGTTCCGGGTCGAACAACAGAACCGCAACCGCATGGCCGCGCTCCAAACACTCGCGGGTGATTTCCGGGCTCCAGCCGCCGGCGAACAGTTCGTGTTTCAGTCGGTATTGCTCCATGCGGAAAAAACCGCGATAGCAAAGGGTCTTATCAAGGATTGCAAACTGGTGGTTCATGGCGGGTTCCGAACGAGTGGAAAGAATGAGCAAGCGGGTCGCCGGCACGCAGCCGGCCAAGGGTAGCGGAGAGGTCAGGCTGGGAATGATAACCCGATACGGCGGCCGGTCATGGGTCTGGGCGATCCTCATCGTGCTGGCGGTGGCGGCCTGCTCGCGGCCGGCTGATTCCCCTGAAGCCGAAATTCGCCAACTCGTCGCCCGGGCTCAGGCCGCAAGCGAGGAGCGCAATGTCCGCGATCTGCGTGCGCTGATCGCGGATGACTACACCGATGCTCAAGGTCGCGACCGCAAGGCGGTGGAAAGCCTGATCCGGCTACATGTCCTGCGTCATCAGACCGTCCATCTGTTCACCCGCATTCGCGATATCGTCCTCACGGACCCGGATCATGCCACGGTCAGCGTGGCGGCGGCGATGGCTGGCCGGCCG
Source organism: Candidatus Competibacter sp. (assembly GCA_049663445.1). GTDB lineage: Bacteria > Pseudomonadota > Gammaproteobacteria > Competibacterales > Competibacteraceae > Competibacter. Next base: position 447 of record JBATDL010000256.1, on the reverse strand, counting down.
GTGGCCAGCGCCGATCAACTGATCGCTCTGAACGCCGACCTATACCGCTTCGACCTCGAACTGGTCCGCCGGGGCCGGGACGACTGGCAGGTCCTGCGGGCCACTTGGGAACAGGCGAAGCTGGATGATTTTTGGTAGCGTCGCTCGGTACGGGGGAGTATGCATGAAACCAAGTATTCAAAAACGGGCGCTCCTGGTCGCGGGGCTGGCGGTGCTGCTGCACGCGTGCGGCGGGGGTGATGGGGGTAGCGATTCGCCGCCTCCGTCGCCTCCGCCGCCTGCTGCCCGGTTCACCTTGAGCGGCACGGTGCGGCCGGCTTCCGGCGCTGCTACGGACAGCGATGTCAACGATCCACTGGCCCTCTATCGCTCCAACGACACGGTCACCGACCCCCAGCCGCTTCCCAACCCGGTTACGCTTGGCGGCTACGTCAACCAACCCGGCGC
>JBATDL010000255.1:0-1792 GCA_049663445.1 Candidatus Competibacter sp. | reverse complement strand
CCACACCCACCACGCGCCGATGCGGGTCGCCGATCGCCTTGCGCACTTCGGGCGCCAGATTGGTCGCGTCGGCCAGGTCGCCCTTGTGGAAGAGCTTCGGTGGCGCATCCGCCCGGCAGTGCGCCAGCAGGGCCGCGTGGGCCGCGAAGCCGGTCTTCTCCTGGGTCGCAGTGCCGGAGCCTAGTCGGCCACAGAGCAGGCTGGTACGGCTGACCTCGGTGATCGTCGGCAGGGCCGCCACACCGACCAGGGAGTGGCCCAGATCGTCCGGCACCATTTCGGCCCAGCCGTGACTCGCCATCCGCGCGAACAGCTCGCGGAAGATGCTGGTGCTCAGGCCGTCCATCACCAGCAGCAGGGTCGGATGCGCGGCGGTGATCGGCGCCAGTACATGCTCCAGCACCGATTCCAGCGGGACGACGCGTCCATCGCGTGCCGGCATTTTCGCATTCCACTGCACCAGCGCATGGGCGAACAGCTTGGCGAATGCATTGCGTCGCGCGATGACTGCCTCACGGCTCACACGATAGGCCCGGGACAGTTCGGGCAACTCGTCGCCACCCAGCAGCCGGAAGCGAGCCCAGTCCACGAAAGCGCCCTGATCGGCTTGCCAGGTGGCGCCGACCTGCAACGATGGCACGGTCGGGCTGCCGTTCATCAGCCAGCGAGCGAGCCGGCGCGCCATCTCGACTCGTTCCATGCGCGGCTTCTGCGTGGCCAGCAGGACATGCCTGAGCGCGCGGTCGGCCTGCATCTCGACCTGGTTGAGATTGACTTCCGACGAGTCGGCGACATGCGCCGACAGGGCGAGGGCAAAGTCCCGCATCCGTTGGTCCAGCGCGGCGGGAAGCAGATCGCTGAGGTGTGCGAATTCGGCGACGCACAGGTCCCGCAGCAAGGCATCGGCCCGGTCGAGCATGACGCGCGTGGCCTCCAGGCCTGCCTGTTGTACCACCTGCGCGGCGGCTCGTGCCCAGGCGCGGCCCTCCGACACGCCGATATGCCGGTCGTTGACGAACCGCTCAAGTCGAATGGCGGCCTGACCCAACGCCGCTTGTCCTTCGCCTTCCGGCGCGAAGACCACGCCGCAGACCAGCCCGAGCGGCAAGGCGTCGGCCGTGTGGCCCGCTTCGATGCAGCCGAGAACCATGTCTCCGGCGCTGCCGGCCGTTTCACCGAGCCAGCGCATCACGTCCGTTCGGGCTGCGGCGGGCCACTGATCCAGCATGGCGTCGGCCCCAGTGCTCATCGACCAGGTCAGCAAGGAAACGATGTCCGGGCGAGCCGCCGGGATTTGGAGAAACCGCTGCAATACCTCCTGCCAGGCCGTCTCCAGACCGAGAAAACCGTTGGCCACCGGCGGGTAGGGGCCTTGCGCCGCAGCGTCGATCAGGCTTTGCGGCATCCACGTAAACCGTCCGAGACGGGCGTCGGTTTCTTTGGCCTGGAACAGTTGACGGACGGTGTCCCAGCCTTCTGGCTGGAACACCTGCGCTCGCGCCAGGCGCGCCGCGATGTCCTCGGCAATCTCGTGCGTCGCCAGTGGTGTGATGACCACCAGCCCGGCCGATGCCGGGTCACTCCGCTCGACATCGCAAAGCGCCTCGCGGATGGCCAACGACGATTCACACCAGCGCAGCGCGAACTGCCGGCCACGCTGGCTCAGCGTCTCGGGCCACGGCTGGCGCGTTTTCGCTCGAATCGCCAACGCCACGGTCGCCGGATCGCTGGCGAGCACTCGTTCGAGTTGCGCCGCGATCTGCGGCGTCGATAAGCTCATGGCTTCGTGCCC